>NZ_WJIE01000022.1 GCF_009649845.1 Polyangium spumosum | reverse complement strand
GCCGGTCCACGTCCCTGCGCCGCCGGTCCGCGCTACCCAAGGTGGTGGGTCGATGCCTCGAGGAGCGAGGAAGTGTCACCCAGGCTGCCGGTCTGAAGTGTCACCCAAGATTCCGGTTGCACACCCCGCCCTTCGCGCGAGCCTCCCCGCCCTTCGCGCGAACCTCCCCGCCCTTCGCGCGAGCCTCCCCGCCCTTCGCGCGAACCTCCCCGCCCTTCGCGCGAACCTCCCCGCTCTTCGCGCGAGCCTCCCCGCTCTTCGCGCGAGCCTCCCCGCTCTTCGCGCGAGCCTCCCCGCTCTTCGCGCGAGCCTCCCCGCTCTTCGCGCGAGCCTCCCCGCCCTTCGCGCGCGTTCTCCCGCCCTTCGCGCAAGACAGCCGGACGGATATGCTACGGTCCGCTCCCATGGCGCAACCCTTCGACGCAGAGCTCGAAGAGCTCGTCAGCAAGTTCTCCCGCGAATTGGCCGACCAGATCCGCGCGCTCATCCTCCGCCGCCTCGGCATCGAGCGCGCCCCCGCCTCGCGCCCCGCCCCCCGCTCGACCCCGGCAAGGTCCGCGCCCGTGTCCACGCCCACACCCGCACGCACCAAACGCGCGCCGAACCGCGCCCCCGCCACCGTACGCGCCCCCGTCTCCGAGCGCCGGCACGCCGCTCGCCCGACCAGCGAGGAGCGCGCCGCCGCCATCGAGCGTATCGCCCGCATCATCGCCAACGGCTCGGGCCTCAGCGTCGGCGAGATCGAGCGGCAATCCGGCTTCACCCGCTCCGCCGTCGGCTCCGCGCTGAAGACGCTCAAGGACCAGGGACGTATCTTCATGGGCGGCACGAAGCGCTTCGCCCGCTACGCCACCACCCAGGCCGCCGCCGAGCAGGCCAGCCTCGAGGCGAGGCGCGGCGCCGCCGCCTGAAGCCGGATGACCTGGCTCGACGCCCTGCTCCTCGGCGCGCTCGAGGGCCTCACCGAGTTCCTGCCCGTCTCGTCGACCGGACACCTCATCCTGCTCGGCGCCTGGCTCGGCCAGCACGACGAGGTCGCAAAGACCCTCGACGTCGTCATCCAGCTCGGCGCCGTCGTCGCCGTCGTCGTGTATTACCGCGCCCGCCTCGCCACCCTCGCCCGCGGATCCCTCCGCCGCGACCCGGCGAGCCTCCGGCTGCTCGCCGCGCTCGCCGTCGCCTTCACCCCGGCCGCGCTCGTGGGCTTCTTGCTCCACCGCACCATCAAGGAGCACCTCTTCGGCCCCGGCCCCGTTGGCCTCGCGCTCATCGTCGGCGGCGTCGTGATGACCGGCGTCGACACCTGGCGACGCAAAAACGGCGCGGAGACGGGCGAAGACGACGACGCGGACCTCGCCTCCGTCACGCTCGGCCGCGCCGCGGTGATCGGCCTCTTCCAGTGCTTCGCCCTCTGGCCCGGCGCCTCCCGCTCCATGACCACGATCATGGGCGGCCAGCTCGCCGGCCTCCGCACCAAGGCCGCGGCCGACTTCTCCTTCCTGCTGGCCATCCCCACCCTCGGCGCCGCCACCGTCTACGACCTCGCCAAGGGCGGCGCGGCCCTGCTCGCCTCCCCCTCCGGCCCGCTCTCGCTCGCCGTCGGCCTCGCCGCCTCGTTCGTCGTCGCGTGGCTCGTGATCGCCGCATTCCTGCGGTACCTCACGCGCTTCGGGCTCGCGCCGTTCGGCGTCTACCGCATCGCCCTCGGCGCGCTCGTGCTCCTCTTCGCCCGCCCCTGACACGGCGAAAGATCGCTTCATTTCACGATCACGAGCCGATAAAGTGCGCGCCTCATGAAGAGGTCCCTGCTTCGCCGGACGAGCGCCCTCTCGCCCGTCCTCGCGCTCTGCGCGCTCGCGTCCGCCGCGGCCACCGCCTGCTCCTCGACGCCCCCGCCCCCGCCCAAGCTCGTCGTGAAGCCCGCGCCCCCGCCGGTGGAGATCGCCGCGCCCCCGCCCCTGCCCCCCTCGCGCTGGTCGATCGCGGGCGGCGCCACCGAGCTCGGCCCCAGGCTCGCCTCGGGCACGCTCGTGCTCATCGGCGGGCGCCGCGCGATCGTGGGCAAGGACGGCGCCGTGCAGGCCGAGACCGTGGCCTCGCCCGAGCCACTCGAGGAGGTCGTCGAGGTCCCCATGCCGAGCGGCGAGCGCAAGCTCGTCGCGTGCGGGCTCCGCGGCGTCTACCGCCTCGACGACCCGCTCGGCGCGCCGACGCCCCTCGCCCAGGCCGAGCAGGACATCCGCGGGATGGGCGCGTACGCGGGCCGCGTCGCGGTCTGGACCTACGGCGGCGACATGCCGCGCTTCATCGACGT
Source organism: Polyangium spumosum (assembly GCF_009649845.1). Taxonomy (NCBI): domain Bacteria; kingdom Pseudomonadati; phylum Myxococcota; order Polyangiales; family Polyangiaceae; genus Polyangium; species Polyangium spumosum. The sequence continues at coordinate 116,729 of NZ_WJIE01000022.1, read as the reverse complement.
GGAGACCGGGCGCCTCTCGCCCGTCACCACGCTGCCGGCCCTGCCGCTGCGCGCCGTCGCGTTCAAGGACGGAAAAGAAGGCGCGGGGCTCTTCGAGGGCGTGGGGCTCGCGGTCACGGCCGACGGCGGCGCGACGTGGAAACGCGTGACCGAGGACGTGAAGGGCGACGCGATGCGCGTCTTCGAGGTCGCCCTCCGCGACGGCGCGCTCCGCGCGTTCGTGTACGACGAGGGCCGCGACGCGCCGGTGGACGTGGCGCAGGCGCACCTCGGCCGGCTCTCGAACCACGCGCCGAAGGAGAACGAGCCCCCGCTCGTGAAGTGGATCCGCGCGACGCACAAAGATCCGCTGACGATCGCGGCCTCGTCGGGCGTGCTCCTGCCCGACGGCGGCGCGCTCGCGGCGAGCCACGGCATGCTCGCGCGGGTCGACACGAAGACCGGCCTCGTCACGGCCGTCTCGGAGTTCGCGCGGAGCGACGACCTCGGCCCGTGCACCCTGGGCCGCGCGGGCAAAGACGCCTGGCTCGCCTGCCCGCTCACCGAGGACGCGCTCGGTGATCACTACGATCCCTTCGGCGTGATGCGCGTCTCGCTCGAGGGTGGCGCCTTGAAGCCCGAGCGCCCCGCGCTCGTGCGCAGCGGCGAGGCCGAGCTCCGCACCTCGCCGAGCGGCGGCGTCATGCTCGGCGGCGGGTGCAACACCGATGACGCCAACGACCTCTGCGCGCGCCAACCCGACGGCCGCTGGCTCACGTTGCACAGCGACGTGGAGCTCTACTCGCGTGGCGCCGGCCCGCTCGCCGACGGCCGCGTCGCCTTCGTGCGCAACCTCTGGGAGGGCGACGTGCCCGAATCCGATCGCCGCGACGAAGAGGAGGAGGCGCGCGACGAGGAGCGGGAGGAGGAGAGCGAAGAGGACGAGCGTGACCCGCGAGATCGCCCGGTCCCCGAGCACAAGCGCGTCTACGTCGCCGCGCTCGGCGAGGGTGGCAAGGAGCAGCGTATCGCCACGCTCGACTTCCGCCCGCTCGGCGAGCTCCGCGTGCTCGGCTCGATCGAGGAGGACGACGATCACACGCTCTCCTTCATCCTCGCCGACGACGACGGCGTCTACGCGGTCTCGCAGCCCGCGGGCAAGGAGGCGAGGAAGCCGCAACGGATCCCGGGCGCCTCCCACGGGCGCATCCGCGGCGGCCGCGGCCTCGCGCTCGGCGACGAGGGGATCAGCGCGTCGAAGGACGGCGGCAAGACGTGGCAAAGCGTGCCTCTCCCCGAGCCCGTGCGCGCGTCGCTCTCCGACCTGAGCGGCATGCTCGACGACCCGGCGCTCTTCAACGTGTCCGAGGTCGGCGTGATGCTCGACAGGCACGTCCGGATCGGCTGGGGCGCCGAGCAGCCCCACGACGAGCGCGCCGCGCCGCCCTTCGACGTGACCATCCCGCGCGCCGAGCTCAGCCCCGGCCCGGGCGCGGACCGCGTGCTCACGTGCACGAGCGAAGGCGCGATCCAGGGCACCGCGCCGATGCCGAGCACGAGCTTCATCACCCAGCTCCTCGCCAAGAAGGGCGCGGCGCCGAAGGGCACGCGCCGGACGTCGAAGCTCTCGCCGCTCGCGCGCAACGGGCTCATGGACGTGGTCGCGCTCCTCGAGGAAGAGGGGTCGGACAAACCCGGCTCCGAGCCGGCGAAGTGGACGCTCTCCTGGCACGACGCGACCGAGCTCGGCGGCAAGGTGCGCACGTGGAGCGGGCCGCCGCCGAAGGGCACGGCGTGGGGCGCGGAGCTCCGCGCGACCGCGGGCGCGGGGGCGCGGGCGCTCTTCACGGTGCGCGTGGGCGGGAAGAACCTGCTCGTGCGCACGAAGGCGGGCGGCGGCGTGGAGACGGCCACGGTCGGCTACGACCTCTTGCCCTCGAACGAGGTGGTGTTCGGCGCGGACAAGGGCGAGCCGATCGCGTGGCTGCGCGACACGGCGCTCATCGTGTGGGTGACGGGTGACTCACCGCGGATCATCGGGCACGTGGCGGCCACGCGCAGCGCGCGCACGCTCGGCGAGCCGACGAAGGACGGGATCCCGGTCCTTTTGAGCTCGTACGACTGGAGCGCGTTGCGGATCTTCCCGATCCCGCCGCCCGAGAAGAAGGGCGCGCCTCCGCCGCTGCCGCTCGCGCCGACGCTCGACGGCTGGACGGCGGCGCCGAACGTGCGCAACCAGGTCGCGCGCCTCCCTACGTGCGGGGCGAAGCCCAAGGCCGCCTTGCGGTTCCTGGTGACGCGTAGTTATGCGCGTGGCGTGATGGACGGGACGAGCGGCTCGCTCTCCGCGTCGATCTACGACGTGCGCGTCACCGGCAGCGAGGCCTGCACGGCGGGGGTGTCCACGCTTTACGCGCCGGATCGCTCGTCGCGGCCCCCGCCGCCTCCGCCGGTGGTGGCCGGCAAGCCGGCGCCCCCGAAGAAGAAGGGCCCGATCACGTTCGTTCGGGCGGACTTCCTCGGCAAGAAGGCGGAGGGCGGCGAGCGCGGCCTGCCCGCCAAGGACCAGGTCTTCAAGCTCTCCTGCACGCTCGACGAGCGCAAGTAGAGCAAAGTCCGCCCCTCCCCGACTTCCCATCTTCCGGACACGTGGTACGGAAGGGCCCGTCAGCCGCAAAGAAGGTGTTTGTCATGTCCGAAAGGCATCCTCACGGTCAACACGAGCCGCCGCGCGCCGTCCGGGATCTGAGCGACGGCGTCGAGGACCAGCTCGTGCCGCTCACGGCGCTGGATCCCCTGCAGATCAAGAGCTTCGACGATCTCGTCACGGCCATGGGCCGCACCGCGTTCAGCGGCCGCTCGCTCGGCGAGGCCTGCGACGTGCTCACGGAGATGACGCTCGATCCGGAGTGCCTGATCGTCGCGACCTTCTCCGGCGCGATGACGGTCGCGAAGATGGGCCTCGTCATCGTCCGCATGATCGAGGCGGGCATGATCCACGCGATCATCTCGACGGGCGCGCTCATGGCGCACGGGCTCAGCGAGGCCGTGGGGCTCACGCACTACAAGGCGAACCCGAACGTGTCGGACGAGGTGCTCTTCCAGAAGGGCTACAACCGCGTCTACGACACGCTCGAGATGGAGAAGAACCTCAACACCATCGACGAGTTCGTCCGCGCAGAGCTCGACAAGCTCGACCCGAACGTGCCGTGGTCGAGCGAGATGATCTGCCGCCAGCTCGGCAAGGCGCTCGCGGAGATGGGCGACTCGCCGGGCATCCTGCGCAGCGCCTACCTGCACAACGTGCCCGTCTACGTCCCGGCCTTCACGGACAGCGAGATGGGCCTCGACGTCGCGGTCTGGAAGCTGCGCCAGATCCACGCCCAGCACGGGAGCGACCCGAACTTCGATCCGTTCAAGCACGCGGCGCCGCCGGCCTACAACCCGTTCCTCGACCTCCTGAGCTACGCGAAGCTCATCGGCACGAAGAAGAAGCTCGGCATCTTCACGATCGGCGGCGGCGTGCCGCGCAACTGGGCCCAGCAGGTCGGGCCCTTCTACGACATCGTCGGGCACAGGCTCGGCGTGGAGACCGCGCACCCGCGCTTCACGTACGGCGTGCGTATCTGCCCGGAGCCCGTGCACTGGGGCGGCCTGTCGGGCTGCTCGTACTCGGAGGGCGTGAGCTGGGGGAAGTTCGTGCCCCCGAACGAGGGCGGCCGTTACGCCGAGGTCTTCGCGGACGCGACGGTCGCGTGGCCGCTCATCGTGCGCGCGGTGCTGGAGCGGCTGGAGAAGCGGCGCGGCGCGACCGCGGCGAAGTGACGTCGGTCTACGCTTGGGGGCTACGCTCGGACAAGCCGAGCTACGCCCCCAAACCCCCTCAGCGCGGCGTGAGGGATCCGCGTGGATCCTTCCGCCGCGCCCACTCGCACATGACCATGCCCGCGGCGATCGCCACCGGGTACGAGTGGTTGATCCCGTACATCGGGATCGCCAGGATCTGATCACACGCCGAGAGCAACCTGTCGGACAGCCCGTCGTTCTCGCTGCCGAACAGGAACACGAGGCCGTCCGGCATCTCGGCCTCCCAGAGCGTCGTCTTCGCGTGATCCCGCTCGACGCCGACGAGCGGGCGGCCACGCACGGCCTCGAGGAACACCTCTTCGTCGGGGCACTCCACGATCGTCTCGTACTTGGCCATCCCCATCGCGGCCCGCTCGTACCAGGGCTCCGTGCCGACGAGGAAGACCTCGCGCACCAGGAACGAGTGCGCCGTGCGGATGATCGCCCCGATGTTGAAGGGGTTTTTCGCGCGGCAAACGGCGATGGAGAAGGGGTGCCTGAGGGGCGCGAGCTCCTCGCGGATCTCCTCGGTGGAGAGGTGGAACGAAGGGACCTTCACGGGTGATCAGTCGACGCGGCCGAACTCGGCGAACGTCGGGTAGATGGGCCCCTCGCGGAAGGTCACGGTCGCCGTCGAGCCGTCCGCGTGCCGGAGCACGACCGGCAGGCCGCTCATCGGGATCGAGTTGAACGCGCTCCGGACCGCGTTGCTGCTCATGGTCTTCACGGGCTTGCCGTTGATCTGCACGACCTCGTCGCCCGGCTGCGCGCCCGCGCGCTCGGCCGGGCTGCCGCCGATCAAGCGCGTGACGAAGCAGGAGTCCGTCCGCAGCTCGAACCAGAGCCCGAGCCCGAACATCGCGTGCGCGCGCTCGTAGGCGATGAGCACCTCGCCGGCCCCCGGCACGTCGATCCGGATGCGGTCGCCGAGCACGGCGTCCTCGGTCGCGCGGAAGTCCTTCACCCCGATGGGCTTGTCCGTGACGGTGTTCGCGTCCCAGAGCTCCACGCGCATCTTGTCCGCGGGCGAGACCTGGAAGTTGCCGCGCGGCGCGTCGTCCCAGCTCGGCTCGAGCGTCTCGTTCTGCGGGTTCGTGCGCATCACCTCCACGTCGTTGATGTACAGCTTCGCGTAGGGATCCGGCAGCTTGCCGATGGCCTGCTTCCACGTCCTGCCGTCGCGCATCGTGCCTTTGACCGTCCCCGAGACGAGGCGGATCCAGCGCAGATCCTCGGGCGGCGGCGGATCGAGCGCCTGCTCGGCGGTGATCTTGCGGATGCTGGTCCCGATCTCCGGATAGAGGGCGACGCAGCCAGTCGAGAGCGCCGCTGCGGCGAGGGTGCTCGCGAGGGAGAGCGCAAAAACGAGGCTTTTCGTGTTCATCGCGGAAAGGATGTTCGAGGCGGTCACGCGAGACGTCCGGGGCGACCTGTCCGAGGACGAAGCTCCTGTCTATCAGAGATGAGAGCGAAGCTGTGACTTGCCCCGTCGCCTCCGTTTCATCACAAAAAGGGGAGCAGGCTCCGTCCACCGCCCACGTTCTCACCGCGCCGCGGAGAGGGATAAACACCATGGCTCGTCTCGTCGGCTTCGTCGGCAACCGTCCGGACCTCGGGGCACGGGTCCTCGAGCTCGAAGCTCGCAACCTCACGGTGCACAAGCAGGCCGATCGCATCCCGGGCTGGGGTGTCGGCTTCTACCAGGGTGGCGAGATCCTCTTGAAACGTCGCCCCATCGACGATCGTCCCGCGATCAACATCGCCGAGATGACCCAGGCCTTGCGCGCCGACACCCTGATCGCCCACGTCCGGCTCGGGACCGTCGGCGGCTCGCGCACGGAGAACACCCACCCGTTCCGCTACCGGCAGTGGCTCTTCGCGCATACGGGCACGATCGACGCGTTCTCCACGTTGCGCGGCCGCCTGTCCGACTCGCTGCCGCAGTTCTTGCAGCGTGACGTCCGGGGCGAGACCGACAGCGAGCTGCTCTTCCACCTCTTCCTCTCGTTCCTCCACGACGCCGGCGCCCTCGAACGTCAGGACATCCCGCCGGAGACGGCGCGCACGGCGCTGCGGTCGAGCATCGCGCTCGTCGACGGCCTCTCCGCCGAGGAAGGCAAAGGCCCGAGCCGCATGAACCTGCTCGTGGCGGCCCCCGACTACGTGATCGCCATGCACGGGGGCAGCCGCATGTTCTTGCGCGTTTTCCAGGGCGCGGCGGACCTCGAGCGGATCCTCGGCGACGGCGGCCTCGGCCGCATGCGCTTGCCGGACTTCGCCTCGTGCCGCCTGTCGATCCTCGCCTCCGACTTCGACGACGACCGGGGGCCGGCCGGATGGACGGCCGTCCAGGACCGTGCGATCGTCACGCTCACCCGCACGGATGATCCCCTCGTCGAGCCGATCTGACCTTCCAGGCCGCGCGCGCGCCTCCCTCGGGGCGCGCGTGCTCGTGTTCGTGGCCGCGGGCCTCGTGGGCTGCGCAGGCGCGGGCGCGCCCCTGTTCGCCACGACCTCCGAGCTACCCGAGGCCTCGCGCAGGCCGGACGGCGTCGCGGTGGATCCTGCGAGCGCGCCGCCGCGGGCGAGGGACGTGGCGAGCGCCGAGGCGGGCCTCGTCACGTTGCGCACGCCGCTCGGGGCGGAGGCGGTCTTCGCCACGGTCTCCGGGTTCTTCCGGGCGATCGTCGACGAGGACATGGAGGCGCTCGGGCCGCTCTTCACGCGCGACGCGCTCTCGCTCACCACCACCTTCGGCCCGAACAACAGCTCCCCCTCGGCGCCGCTCTTCTGGACGCAACGCATGCGCCGCCTCGACTACACGAAGCTCGCGGGCGAGGTCGTCTTCCGCGAGGCCGAGCTCGAGGTCTTTCGCGCGGAGGACGCGCTCACGTCCTCGCCGCACCCTGCGATCCGCGTCGAGGCGCTCTCGGCGGGCGACGTCGTGGTGCGCGTGCCCATCACGACGAGCCGCGTGGGGGCGGATCGCCTGCTCGGCGACGAGCTCGTGCTCTGGCTTCGCCGGGATGGCGAGCGATACCGCATCTATCGAATCGTCGAAGATTTTCAGATGCCTTGAGAGCCTGGACCTCGGTTTGCCCGACCTCGCTCGGGTGACCACAATGGTCCCCATGACTCGCCTCAAGGTCGCGTTCGTGGCGTCGGGCGGGGCCGTGCGAGGACTGGCCCACCTCGGCGTCCTCAAGGCGTGCGAGGAGCTCGGGATCTTGCCGGAGATCTACGTGGGGACGAGCTCCGGCGCGATCGTCTGCGCGACCTATGGCCAGGACATCCCGCTCGATGTCCTGCTCGACGCGTATCGCCTCCCTTGGCGGCGTCGCCACCGGGGCCCTCGGCTCTTCCCTTCGAGCTTCATCGGCTTGCCGACGCCCGGGGAGCTCCTCGATCCGGGCCACCTCGCCTCGGGGATCTTCTCGGCGGCGCGGCTGGAGAGGTACCTCTCGCGTTTTTTGCCCATCAACGATTTCCGCAAGCTCCCGAACCCCGTCTTCGTGACCGCGGTGGACATCGACACGGGCGAGCGTGTGGTGTTCGGGCCGGGCTACGAGGAGACGACGCCCGTGAGCCAGGCGGTCGCGGCGAGCTGCTGCGTGCCGGGCATCTTCCGCCCGTTCCGCATCGGCGATCGGTACTTCGTGAACGGCGAGGTGGCGCGCACGCTCTCGGCGGACGTGGCGATCGCGGCGGGGGCGGACGTGGTGATCATCTCGAACGTGTACAAGCCGGAGCAGACGCGCGAGGGGCGACGCAGCCTGGCGCGGCGCGGCCCCTTCCCTGTCTTGCGGCAGTCGCTCAGCGTCTTGCTCACGGAGAAGGAACGGCAGGGCGTGGAGCTCTACGGCCGGCTCCACCCGCAGGTCACGTTCCTCGACATCGCGCCGGAGCTCGGGCCCTTCAGCTACCTGAACCGCTTCGCGGTGCGTGGCCTCGTGCTGCGGGGCTACCGGCAAGCGCTCCGCGTGCTGGCGGAGGCGAAGGAGAAGGGCGTGTTCGAGCGGACGAGCAAGCTCTCGAGCCCGCTCAATTAGCTCTTCTCCCCTCTCCCGCGCGCGGGAGAGGGGCTGGGGGTGAGGGACGCTTTCACATCCCCGCGACGATCCGGTAGTCGTTCTGGTACGGCACGAGCTCGAGGCGGTTGTCCTCGACCTTGCGGCGCCACTCCTCGCCCTTCGTGCCGGGGATGCGGTAGCTCGCGCTGTAGGTGTAGTCGACGAAGATCAGGTCGTCTTCGCGCATGATGCGGCGGTAGCGGATCTCGTAGCGGATCGCGCGGGCGTCCTGGAACGCGCCGGCGAGGTAGGCCTTCAAGCCGGCGTAATCGATGTCGTCGCCCGGATCGACGTTGCCGCCGTCCTCGTAATAATCGGGCGAGGCGAAGTTGTAGAGGACGGAGATGTCCTTGTCCTCCACGGCGTGCCGGTACTTCTCGCAGAACGCGATGATCCTGCGGTTCTCGTCCGTGTCCTCCACGTCCGTGTTGGGGATGTACTTCGTCGAGCACCCCGTGAGCGTGCCGAAGGCGAGCGCAAAGGCAGCAAGAGTTCGGATCATCGTGGCTGACGCGCAACTTGCCAGACGACCCCTACCCCCCGCAAGCCGGCCGCCACTTTGTCACGAATTCGAGGACCTTTGCCTGCAAGGCAAGGTGACCGACGGGGCCGGCGTGGTGGTCGGCGCAGATGTCAGGGTCGATCGAAGCGAGCGCATTTTCAGCCGAAACGCCGAGCAGGAGGGCCACGGCGCCCTCGGCGAAGGGGCGCTCCGACGCGGACACGAACGACAAAAGATCACGCGCGGCAGGGCCCGCGTCGTCGACCGCGAGCACGACGACACGATCGGCGTCTCCCATCGCGACGAGCTCGGCGCCGGCGGAGAGCGCCTCGGCGCCGCCACCGAGGCCCGCGCTCACGGCGAAGCTCGGGCCGCGGAGCTGGTAGACGATGGCGCACTCACCCGCGACGGCGTTCGGCGAGGTGGCGGGGAAGAGGCGCGGATCGACGGAGCCGGGGCCACGCGCGCGCCTGCGCGCGTCGAAGCGATCGTTCGTGTCGAGCGTGGCGAGCGCGTGTCCCACGACGATGCCCGCGCCCACGAGGGCCTCGCGCCCCACCACGCGCGCGAGCTCGGCGACGGCGCGCATCCCGAGCCGACAGAGCGGATCGAGCCGCGCGAGGCGATCCCGCGCGACGCCCGTGAGCGCCGCGAGCTCGACCAGATCGACGCTCGTGACGCCCGCGTGCGCCTGCAAGTACACGGGCCGCGCTCGCCTCGGCGCGCGGCCGCTCGGCGTGTTCGTCAGGACGAGCGCCGCGTTCGCGCCGCCAAACGCGGCCGAGAGCTTGAGCGCGGCGCCGAGCGGTCGCGCCTCGGCGCGCTCGAGCAAAGAGACCGCGGCGTCCGGGTCGAGCTCGCCATCCCCCGCGGCGGCGGGCGCGATCCCGCGGCGCAAGGCGTCGGCGGCGGCGAGGGACTCGAGCACGCCGGCCGCGCCGAGGGTGTGGCCGATCTGGGCCTTGAAGGGGTGCACGACGGGGGGGTTCGGGGGCGCAGCTCCGCTCGCCGGAGCGGAGCCCCCGAGCGTGGACGGCGCTGATGACCCCTCGAAGATCCGGCCGATCGCGCGTGCCTCCATCGCGTCGTTGAACGGCGTCGCGGTCGCGTGTGCGCTGACGAGGCCGATCGCCGCGGGCGCGAGGCCGCTGTCGGCGATCGCTCGTTCGCCGGCGCGGGCGAGGCCGTCGCCGGTGCGATCGGGCGCGGTGATGTGCACGGCGTCGGTGGAGGCGCCGAAGCCGGCGACCCGGACGAACACCGCGGCGCCACGCGTGTTCTCCTCGCGGACGAGCGCGACGAGGCCGGCGCCTTCGCCGAGGCTCATGCCGTCGCGGCCGACGCGGAACGGCCTCGGGCGCGACGCGGTCGTCGCGCGCAGGGCCTCGAAGCCCGTGGCCACGAAGCCCGAGAGCGCGTCGTATCCACCGGCGATCACGAGATCACACGCGCCCCGATCGAGCCACCGCAGGCCGAGGCCGATCGCGAGCGTCGACGCGGCGCACGCGGCCACGAGGTGCGCGCGCTTGTGGACGTGCTCCTCCGCGAGGCCCGCGGCGGCGAAGGCCTCGTCGAACGGCGCAAAGTAGGTGGCGCGCCGCGCGAGCGCTTCGTGTTCGTCCCCGCGCGCGGGCTCGCCTCTCGCCCAGGCTTCGCGGGCCGCGAAGAACCGCGTCGCCCCGAGCATGCCGCCGCTCGACGTGCCGACGGCGATCCCGAGGCGTTCGCCACGCCAGGCAGGCCGCGCCTCGTCGAGGCCACGCACGATCTGCCCGAGCGCACACGCGAGCAGCGAGGCCGCGTGGTCCTCGAAGCCCGGCAGCTCGGCGGTCACGCGGGCGGCGAAGGGGCGCGTGAGCCCGCCACGCGCGAGCTCCTCGTCACGCGCGAGGACCACGCGCGCCCGCTCGCCGACGTCGCCGGCGTGGTACGCGCTCGGGCCCACGCCGAGCGCCGAGACGGCGCCCACCGCGATCACGCAGGCGTCACTCACGAAGCGCCTCCTCCCGAAGAGTCGTCCTCCGCGGGCGCATCCGGATCGACGAACGCGCGTGGGTTCGGCGCGCGCCCCGTCTCCTCGCCCTCGCACTTCACCGTGACCGTGAGGCCCGTCGAAGCTTGACGGTACGTCACGACGCCGCAGCCGAGCCGCGAAGCCTCCACGATCTCCTCGTCGATCCTCCGCGCCCGCGTCCCCTCCGTCGACCACGTCGTCCGCCGCGCCGAGACCACCCCCGAGCGCGCCGCGTGAAGCTCGATCACGGCCGCGCCGTCGCGCAGCGTGAACCGATCCCCCGCGGGATCCCGCTCGTGCCAGAGCAACCTGCCCGACGCGGGCCGGAGCAGCCACCAGCGGAGGAACTCCACGGGCAAACCCCGCATCTCGGCGCGGGGCGTCGCCTTGTCGCCGCGCTTCAAGAGATCGATCGCGGGCACGGCGAAGCGGAAGGCTTCGCCCCGCACCCAGAGGTCGAGCGCCGTGGTGCCGCCGGGCCCGAGCAGGATCATGCGCAGCGCGTCCGGCGGCGCGATCGCCACGGCGCCGCGTGCTTCGAGCGTGCGGCCGGTCAAGGGCTCCCGCAACGAGAGCGCGAGCCGCATCGTCCGCGCCCCCTCGCCCTGCGCCACCTGCGAGAGCGCCGCGAGCTTCCGCCGCGCCTCACGCCAGCTCGCGAGCGTGGGCGCCTCGGCCGAGCGCGCGGCAACCGGGGCCTTCGCCGCGCAGGAGGTCGCGCCGAGCATCGTCGCGAAGGCCACGAGCAAGCCCGCGCGGCGCATCACGACGAACCGGGTTCGTCCGAGGATCGATCGGCCGTGAGCAGGAGCGCGTACCCGCGCTCGGGCGCGTGCCCCACGACGAGCGCAGCGTCGAGCTCTCCCTGCGCGATCGCGGCGAGGGCCGCGGCCATGGCGAACCCACCCGCGCCCTCGTGCACGCCCGCGCGTGGCGCGACGGCGTGATGCGGGACGCGCGCCCAGGCCTCGGGCAAACGCAGGCCGGGCGGGAGCTCGTCCTGCCCCGTGATCACCGCGGCCCGCGCGGGCGGCAGCGGCGCCTCGTCGAGCGCATGTGCGCCCTCGCCGCGCCACGACGTCCACCAGGGCAGCCGCGCGATCGGCCGGATCCCGCGCGCCTTCGCGTGATCCTCGGCCTCGAGCAGGATCGCGCTCGCGCCCTCGCTGCGCACGCCGCGTGCTTCGCCCGAGCAGACGGGCCCGAGGCAACGCTCGATCATCGGGCTCGCCTCCTCCACGCTGCCCGCCGCGAGCACCTCTCCTTCGCCCACCGCGATCAGATCCGCCGCCGTCACCGCCGCGCACTCGGCCGTCACCCCGAGGTCGGCCACGGCGAACACCGGCCCGCGCAGCCCGAGGTAGATCGACGCGTGCCCCACGGGCGACGAGGGCACGAGGTTCGGGAAGTCCGCCGGGCTCGCGAACTTCACGCCCTTCTCGTAGATGCGCCGCATGAACGCGGTCGAGCCGTCCACGCTGCCGAACGCCGAGCCCAGGATCGCGCCCACCTCGGCGGCCGTGGAGGCATCCACCGGATCGAGCCCCGCGTCCCCGAGCGCCCGCTGGATCGCCACCGCCGAGAGCCTGCCGGCCCGATCGAGCCTACGCGCGCGGCCCACGTCGAGGTGCTCCGACGCCTGGAAGCTGATCGGCCCCGACGAGGGCGCGGGCCCCGGCGCGAGGTACACGTGGTTCTCCCGCGCCCCGAGCACGCCCAGCGGCCCGATGGTCGCCGCCGAGACCACCACCACGCCTCGCCGCTCCGGCGCGCGTGGGGCGGGAGGTACGTCCGGCGCGGCGAACACGAGCGACGTGTCCGTCCCTCCGAACCCGAACGAATTCGACATCACGGCGCGCACGTCCGCCTTCGTGCGAAGCGTCGCGTGCACGAGCGGGCAGGCCGGATCGACCTCCTCGAGCCCCTTCGTCGGCGGGATCTCGCCCCGCGCGATCGTCATCACCGACACGGCGGCCTCGATCGCGCCCGCCGCCCCCAGCGTGTGCCCGATCTGTCCCTTCACCGACGAGACCACGACGCGCTCGGCCTCCGGCCCGAAACAAGCGCGGATCGCCGCGGCCTCCATCGCGTCGTTCAGCGGCGTCGCCGTCCCGTGCGCGTTGACGTGATCGATCTCGGCGGGCGAGAGCTTCGCCTTCGTCAGCGCGGCCCGCATCACGCGCGCCGCCGTGCGTCCTTCGCGCTCGGGGTTCGTGATGTGGTGCGCCTCGGCGCCCACGCCCCAGCCGGCGAGCTCCGCGAGCGGCCGCGCCACGCCACGCGCGCGCGCCGCCGCCTCGGGCTCCAGCACCAGGAAGGCCGCGCCTTCGCCGAGGTTCAGGCCGGCGCGTCGTTTGTCGAAGGGCCGGCACGGGTTCGGGTCCACGGCCGAGAGCGCGCCGAACCCCGTGTACGTGAGCCGGCAGAGCCCATCGGCGCCGCCCGCGACCACGCAGTTCGACACGCCCGCGCGGATCCACGCCGCCGCGAGCACCATCGCGTTCGCCCCGCTCGAGCAAGCGCTGCACACGCTGCGCACGCGGCGGAACGGCCCCACGGCCGCGCGCACGTGATCGGCCGTCGACGAGAGCGGGTGCGTGAGCATCGCGCGCAGCGGCCTGATCGCGTCCGCGTCCCGCGAGAGCTCCGCGAGCAGATCCTCCGTCTCGTACATCCCCGCGGTCGTGCCGCCGACGACGAGATCGATCGCCTCTCGATCGGGCGCGACGCCGGCCTGCGCGAGCGCCTCGCGCACCGCGAGCACGCTCATCGTGTCCGTGCGCGACCAGGCCTCGGCGTCGCCCTCGGGCGCGACCTCGGCCGCGGCGATCCCGGCGACCTCCGCGGCGAGCCGCGTGCGCATGTCGGGCAGGTGGAAGAGCGTGAGCTCCCCGAAGGCGCGATCGCCCGCGAGTAGCCTGTCCATCGTGACGCCGGCCCCGCGCCCGAGGGGCGAGACGACGCCGATGCCGGTCACCCAGATGCGCATGGCCTACGAGGACGCGGGCGAGACGCCCGTCAGGCCGCGGCCTTCGCGCGCACGATGTGATCGGCGAGCGCGTTGACCGAAGCGAAGATGCTGCGGGCCTCGTCTCCCTCGGGGACACGCACGCCGAACTTCTCCTCCACGGACATGGCGAGCTGCAAGGCGTCGAGCGAGTCGAGCCCGAGCCCCTCGCCGAAGAGCGGCGCCGCGTCGTCGATGTCCGCCGGCTCCTTCCCCTCGAGGTTGAGCTCGGCGACCATGAGTTCCTTGAGTGTTTGCCGCACGTTCGCAGGATCCATGGGAGTTTTGCGTCCAGGTAGCACGAATCCGTGCCGCGTCGAAAGGTGGATCGGGGTGAACTCCTGTACGACGTGGTAGAACACCACGCATGTCGACGAAGGACATCCAGAGCTTCGAGGAATTCTGGCCGTTTTACGTGCGCGAGCACAGCAAGAAGGCGACGCGCACCTTCCACTTCGTGGGGACCACGGCGGCGGGGCTCACGCTGCTCGCGGCGATCGCGCTGCGCCGCCCGGCCCTCGTCCCGGCGGCGCTGGTGGCCGGCTACGGCCCCGCGTGGATCTCGCACTTCTTCATCGAGAAGAACAAACCCGCGAGCTTCAAGTACCCGCTCTGGTCCTTCGCGGCCGACTGGGTGATGTGGAGCAAGATCCTCAAGGGCGAGATGGACGCCGAGGTCGAGCGGGTGACGGCGAGCAACGGGCAGAGCCACGACGAGGAGGCCACGTCGGGTTATGTGCACCATCAGGCGGGCACGAACGGGGTGAACTGACGTCGCGGGCAAGGTCGGCGACCTCGTGGGCGTGGTCGATCGACCTTGCGGGCGTGGTCGGCGACCTCGTGGGCGTGGTCGGCGACCTCGTGGGCATGGTCGATCGACCTCGTGGGCATGGTCGATCGACCTCGTGGACGTGGTCGGCGACCTCGTGGACGTGGTCGGCGACCTCGTGGACGTGGTCCTCGACCTCGTGGACGTGGTCGGCGACCTCGTCGGCATGGTCCATGGACCTCGCGGACGTGCTCGATGACCTCGTGGACAGGGTCCATGGACCTCGCGGGCAAGGTCGTCAACCTCGCGGACAGGGTCCATGGACCTCGCGGACAGGGTCGGCTCAGTTCCCGCACATGGCGATGGTCCAGGACTTCAACACGCCGCCCCAGGGGGTGGTGCTGTCCGTGACCCGCAGCGTCCAGGCGCCCTTCGACGATTGGCCGTGGACGTTCCCGAGGGGACCCTGCGGCTGGTACCGGCCACGGTAGGGGGCGGTGCCCGCCGTGATGGCCGTCGGCGCGGCGGGGTCGAAGATCGTCGACACGTATTCGTCGGCGTCCCCGCCGTTGCCCGAGACCAGCGTCACCGTCGTCGCCGCCGGGGTGATGAGCGAAATGCCGACGTCGCTGAGACGCGTATGGCTGATCGCGTTGACCACGACGACGGCCCGGCTCACCACGTACGAGTCCGCGAGCTGGATGACGCTCTGGGCGCCGGGCGGCCCCGCGGCGTCGGGGATGAGGAGCGGGCCGTCCGTGGACGTCTGGATGAAGGTCACCTGCCCCGGAGGGCACGAGAACTCGAGCTGGCAGGCGGCGGAGCAGCCGTCGCCGCTCGTCGTATTGGCGTCGTCGCACGTCTCGCCGGGCTCGACGTGGCCATTGCCGCAGATCGTCGGGACGCTCGGGTCGACGCAGAGCGCGAGGCTCCATGAATCGAGCGTGCCCGCCGTCCCGTATACGCCGTCGGCGATTCGCAGGCGCCAGACACCCGCCGCGGCCTGGTTGGCGAAGCCCGACGCGTCCGAGATCGTCTGCGCGGGCCTGTAGGTGCCGGTGAACGGCGGCGCGCCCGAGGAGATGTGCTTCGCCGCGTCATCGCTGAAGCTCGTCGCCTTGTAGTTGGAGCCATAGTTGCCCACGCTGAGCAGGCGCTGCACGCCGTACGGCGAATCGAGGTAGACGTCGAGGTGGTTCGTCGCTCCGTGCGTGATGTTGATCGTGGGGATCACCCTGCGCACGATGCCCGCCTTGCCGACGTGGATCGCGCTGAACACGCCCGTCTCGTTGCCGTCCGGGATCGGTGTCGCCGTGTTGTTCGTCACGAGGACCGGCACCTCGCCGGCGCCGCACGAGATGTCGGGCAAACACGAGGCCGAGCAGCCGTCGCCCGAGATCACGTTGTTGTCGTCGCACGACTCGCCCGCGTCGATGTTCCCGTCGCCGCAGCCATTCGTGACCTGACAGGCGTTGGAGCAGGCGTCGTTGTTGACGGTATTCGCGTCGTCGCACTCCTCGCCGGCTTGCAGGACACCATCGCCGCAAAGGCTCGTGGTGTCGACGCAGAGGCCGAGCGTCCAGCCGTTCATCGTGCCGGTGTTGGTCGCGGCGTCGTCGCGAACTTGCAGCGTCCACGTGCCCGCCGCGTTCGTCTGGGAGAAGTCCACGTTCGGATCGACCGAGAGCGAGGCCTCGGGCCGGAACGTCCCGCTGAAGGGCGCCGATCCATAATTGATGGCCCCGGCGGCGGCGTCGTCATCGAAGATCGTCGAGAGGTAATCGTCGTTCACGCTGCCGTTGTCGTCGGAGAGGTTCCGGACCAACCCGGTCGGACCGAGGAGCTGGATGTCGAGGTCGGCGTCGTTCGGGTGCGTGATGCCGGTGATGAGGACGACGGCCTTCTTCACGGCGCCGGCCGTCGCGACGGTCACGGGGAAATTGTTGAACGTGTTGTCGTCGGAGATCGGGCCGGGCGTGTCGCTCGACACGAGGACCGGCGTTTGACCGGCGGCGCAGTCGATCTCGAGCTGGCACGTCGACGAGCAGCCGTCCCCCGAGGCGACGTTGCCGTCGTCGCACAGCTCGCCGGCGTCGAGGTTCCCGTCGCCGCAGCCGTCGTTCAACTGGCACCGGTTGTTGCAGAGGTCGCCGTCGTCGAAATCGTCGTCGTCACACTCCTCGCCGGCGTCGACGACGCCGTTGCCGCAATACGCGGCGGTGTCGAGGCACAGGATCAGGCGCCAGCTATCGAGCGTGCCGACGTCCGCCGGCGTCGCGTCCCGCACCCGGAGGTTCCAGGTGCCAAACGCGTTCTGATCGGTGAAGTCCATCCCGGGGGACTTCGAGAGGGATTGCCCGGGCCGGAACCGCCCATTGAAGGGCGCCGTGGCGCCGAAGAAGTTCTTCGTCGCGTCGTCGTCGAAGATCGTCGACCGGTAGTTCTCCTGCGTCCCGAAGGTGGTATCGGACAGGCTGCGGATCGTGCCGAGGGGTGATACCAGCGCGACCCCCAGGTTCGACACCTTCGTGTGCGTGATGCCTCCGACGATCGCGAGGACCTTCTTCACGGCGCCTTCCGTCGTGACGCTCACGGGGGAGTAGATGTAGGTATTCGTATCGGGGATGGGCAGGACCGTGTCGTCCGCGAGGACGATCGGGGTCAACCCGGGGTCGCAGGCGAACTCGAGCTGGCACGTCGACGAGCACTCGTCGCCCGAGGCGAGGTTGCCGTCGTCGCACAGCTCGCCCGGGTCGACGTTCCCGTCGCCGCAGCCATTCGCGACCTCGCACCGGTTGGAGCAGAAGTCGTCGTCGACGGTATTGCCGTCATCACACTCCTCGCCGGGCCCGGTGCTCCCGTCTCCGCAGGCCACGTCGACGCAGAGCGCGAGCGTCCACCGGTTGAAGGTGCCGGCATAACCAGCCAGGTCGTCCCGCACCTCGAGCGCCCATGTCCCCGTGGCGTTCTGGTGGAGGAAGTCGACCCCCGGCGTCGTCGACAACGATTGCTCCGGCCTGTAACGACCGCTGTAGGGAGGGGTCGCGAAGGAGCTGGTGATGAGCGTGCCGTACGTGTCCCCGAAGAAGGTCGAGATGTAGTTGTCGCCGGTGGCGCCGTTGTCGTCGGAGAGGATACGGACCGTGCCGCTCGGCCCACGGAGCTGGATGTCCAGGTCGGCGGTCTGCGTGTGCACGATGCTCCCGATGACGGCGATCACCTTCGTCACGCTTCCTTCCGCGGCCACGGTCACGGGGAAACTCGCGAAGGTGTTGTTGTCGGGGATCGGCGCCGACGCGCCGTTGGTCACGATGACGGGCGTCTCGCCGTCGCCGCACGTGATCTCGACCTCGCAGGACGGCGAACAAGCGTCCCCCGGCGCGGCGTTGCCGTCGTCGCATTGCTCCCCGGGGTCGATGTTGCCGTCGCCGCACCCGTCGTTCGCCGCGCAGGCGCGGGTGCAGGCGTCGACGTTGCTGGTATTGCCGTCGTCGCACTCCTCGCCGGGCTCCTTGACGCCATTGCCGCAATAAATGGCGGTGTCGAGGCAGAGCCCCAGGGTCCAGCGCTCCATGGTGCCGGTCGTCCCGGACGCGTTGTCCGTCACGCCGAGGTACCAGGAGCCGAGCGCGTTTTGACCGAGGAAATCGGTCCCGGCCGTCTCGGAGAGCGTCTGGGCGGGGCGGAAGCGGCCCGTGAACGGCGCGCCGCCGGCCGTGATGGGCAGCGGGGCCTCGTCGTGGAAGAGGGTCGCGACGTAGTCGTCGCCCAGGCCGCCGAGGTTGCTCGACAACGTGCGGACCGTCGAGAGCGGCGAGCTGAGGGTGAGCCTGAGCTGTCCCACGCTCGCATGGCTGATCCGGCCCACGGAGACCAGGACCTTCTTGACGGCGCCGCCGGTCGGCACGTTGACCCCGAAGGAGGTGCCGCTCGCGTCCGGGATCGCCCCGGACGAGGTGGTGCTGACGAGGACCTTCGTCTCCCCCGGCCCACATTCGAAGCCCTCGACCTGGCACGTCGACGAGCAGCCGTCGCCCGACACTTCATTGTCGTCGTCGCATTGCTCGCCGGCGTCGATGTTCCCGTCCCCGCAGCCGTCGTTCAGGGTGCAGACGCTCGAGCAGCCGTCGTTGTCGGTGACGTTCCCGTCGTCGCACTCCTCGCCGGCCTCCTGGGCCCCGTTGCCGCAATACGTCGTGGTGTCGACGCAGAGCCCCAGCGTCCAGGTGAAGATCGTCGCGCTGCCCCCGTAGATATACTGGTTTCTCACCTGGAGGTTCCAGGTGCCGGCGGCGCCTTGCCCCAGAAAGTCCTTCCCGAGGAGGGACGAGAGCGACTGCTCGGGCCGGAAGTTGCCCGTGAAGGGCGGGATGCCCGCGCCGATCGAGGTGAACGCCGCGTCGTCGAGGCGCGTCGATTTGAAGTGGTCGCCCGTGCCGCCCTGGAGCAGGGACAGGTTGCGGATCGTGCCGAACGGCGATTGTAGCCGGATCTCGAGGTCCTTCGTGTCGCTCTTGGCGATGTAGCCGAGGACGGCGACGGCCTTCTCGACGGTGCCCACCGTCCCGACGTTCAGCGGGATATCGATGAACTGGGTCGTGCCCGCGGGGACGGTCTTCGACGCGGTGGTCTTGACGACGACGGGCGTCTGACCCGCGCCGCAGGGTAACTCCAGGGTGCACGTGGGCGAGCAGCCGTCACCGGCCACGCCGTTGCCGTCGTCGCACTCCTCGCCGGAGTCGTATTCACCGTCGCCGCACGCGAGCTGCCTGCAGGCGTTGTCGCACGTATCGGCGTTGTTGCGGTTTCCGTCGTCGCATTGCTCGCCCGGGTCCACCGTCCCGTTGCCGCAGTAGGTCACGGTGTCGAGGCAGAGCCCCACGGTCCAGCTCTGGAGCGCGCCGTCCGTGCCCCCATCGATGGAGATTTGCAGCTTCCAGGTGCCGAGCGGGTTCTCGTCGCGGAAGTCCGTGCCCGCCGTCATCGACAGGGTCTGCTCCGGCCGGTACGTGCCGTTCAAGGGGGCCGCGGCGCTCGTGATGGGGGTCGCCGCCGCGTCGTCGAAGATCGTCGACATGTACCCGGGCTGGTATCCGCCGTTGTCGCTCGACAGATGTCGCTTCGTGCCGACCGCCGACACGAGGTCGATGCGGAGCAAGGTGGCGAGCGGAGAGGCCGCGTTGCCGATGACGACGATGGCTTTTTTGATGGCGCCCTCGGTGGCCACGTTCATGGGGAACTGGTTCAGCGCGTTCCCTGCCTCGATGTGCGCCGGCGTTCCATTCGTGACGATGACCGGCGTTTGCCCGGCGGCGCAGGTGATCTCGGCCTGGCACGTCGCGGAGCAACCGTCCCCCGACGCGACGTTGCCGTCGTCGCATTGCTCGCCTGCATCCAGGTTTGCGTCGCCGCAGCCGTCGTTCACCGTGCACGTGTTGCTGCATGCGTCGGCGCCGTTCGTGTTCCCGTCGTCGCACTCCTCGCCGGCCTGGATCGTGCCGTCGCCGCAGTAGTTGGTGCTGCGCAGGCAAAGCGCGAGGGTCCAGGTGTTGAAGACGGCGAAATTCACCGACTGGGTGTCGCGGATCTGGAGCGTCCACGTCCCCAGGGCATTCTGATCGGAGAAGTCCGCGCCGCTCTGGGTCGAGAGCGATTGCTCGGGCTTGAAGTGGCCCTGGAACGGCGCGGCGCCGGACGTGACCGCCGTCGCGGCAGCGTCGTCGAAGAACGTCGACGTGTAATCATCACCCGTCCCGCCGTTGTGGCTCGACAGGGTCCGGATCGTGCCGAGGGGCGATTGCAGACGAATGTCGAGCTCCTGGACGTTCGTGTGCGCGAGGCTGCCGAGGACCGCGACCGCCTTCTCCACGCCGCCCGAGACCCCGACGCTGACGGGGAAGCCGTGGTACGTGTTGTCGTCCGGGACCCCGGCGGACATGGCGTTCGTCACGAGGACCTTCGACTGTCCAGCCGCGCACGTGATCTCCACCGTGCACGTCGAGGAACAACCGTCCCCCGAGTTCACGTTGTCGTCGTCGCACTCCTCGCCGAGGTCGAAGTTGCCATCGCCGCAGCCGTCGGTGTGCTGGCAGAGGCGATTGCAGGGGTCGGCGTCGTTCGTATTGCCGTCGTCGCACTCCTCGCCGGCGTCGACGATGCCGTCGCCGCAATACGATACGGGGTTCACGCAGAGCGCGAGGCTCCACGCGTGGAGCGTGCCCGCCTCCGGCGCCGCGTCGTCGGCGAGCGCGAGGTGCCAGGTCCCGAGCGCGTTCAATCGCTGGAAATCGAAGCCTCCTCCGAGGACCGTGAGGGATTGCTCGGGGCGGTACTTGCCCGTGAACGGCGCCGTGATGCTCGCCACGGACGCGTCGGCGTCGTCGTCGAACGTCGTGCGCGTGTAGTTGTCCCCGCTGAGGCCGTTGTCCGTGGAGAGCTCTCGAAGCAGCTGCTGCGGCGACACGAGCGACATGTCGATGTCCGCCACTTGAGCGTGCGTCAACGAATGCACGACGGCGATCGCCTTGGAGACGCCGCCGGTGACGTCGACGTCGACCGAGCTCGAGACCGTGGCCCCCGCGTCGGGAATCGAGAGCGGGCTCTGGTTCAGGACGACGAGCCTCGTCTCTCCGGCCGCGCACGTCAATTCGATGATGCACGCATCGCAGCCATCGCCGCTCACGGCGTTCAGGTCGTCGCACTCCTCCGGCGGGTCGACGACGCCGTTGCCGCACAGGTTGCACGTGCCCGATTGACACATCCCCGGCGAACCATCCTGCATGCAGGCCGCGCCATCCGGCATCGCCGTCCCGCCGCAGGCGCCGGCCGTGCATTGATCCGTCGCCGTGCAGGGGTCACCATCGTCGCACGCCGTGCCGTTCGGCTTGGCCGGCGTCGTGCAGGTCCCCGACATCGGATCGCACACGCCCGCGTCGTGACACGCGTCGGGGGGTGGACACACGATCGGCGCCCCCGGCAGGCAAACGCCCATCATGCACGTGTCGATCGGCGTGCACGCGTCACCATCACTGCAGGGGGTACCGTCGGCGATGTCCTGATGGATCGGCGTCCCGTCGGCGCACATCTCCGCTGTACACGCCGCGCCATCGTCGAGGGGTACATCCGCGTCGTGGGCGATGTCGACGACATGGCCTGCGCCGTCGCAGACGCGCAGGAGGCAATCGTGATCCGTCTGCGCGGCGACCGGCGTATCGGCCGCCGTGAAGCTGACGCCGCACACGCCCGCCACGCACGTCCGCGTGTTGCACTCGTCGTCCGTTCCGGGACAATCCGCGGAGCTCCCGCATCCCGTGCATTGCCCCATGTCGTCACACGCGAGCGACGACATCCCTCCTGGAGGCGTGCAACTGGTCCCGGGCGGGAGGTTCGTGTTCGACGGCGTGCCCATCACGCACGCGTCCACCGTGCACGTGCTCCCGTCGTCGGGCACGTCGGTGTCGTCGTCGTTCGCCTTGGCGCCACCATTGCCGTCGCAGACGATGACCTTGCAATCGCCGACGTTCTGCATCGGGATCGGCGTGTCCGCTGCGGTGAAGAGCATCTCGCAGGCGCCGCCTGCGCAGGCGCGCTGCTGGCACGCGTCGTCCGTGCCCGGACAATCATTGGCCACGAGGCACTCGACGCACAGGCCAATGCTGTTGCAGACGCCGTCGCCATGACACGCCTCACCCGCCGCTTTGGGGTGATGCGCCGTCGTGCCATCCGGGTTGCACACGTCGTCCGTGCAATCGTTCATGTCGTCCACGGGGACACAGGCGCCTCCGCCGGCGCCCCCCACGCCGCCGTCGCCCCCCACGCCGCCGTCGCCCCCCACGCCGCCGTCGCCCCCCACGCCGCCGGTGCCACCGATGCCGCCGGTGCCACCGATGCCGCCGGTGCCGCCGATGCCGCCGGTGCCACCCGGAGGCAAGGGCTCGTCGTCCTCGCATCCGCCGGACATGCTCAGGAAGCCGCATACGAAGAGCGCAAGTACCCAGATCCTCACCGACGTCATATCCGCTCCGTGCGCCTGACCCGTGCCTCGAGGCAGCTCTTTCAAAGTCGGGCGAGCCCGTAGTACACAAGCTCGTTGGAAGAGGGAAGACAAATTTTGCGCACGACAGACAGGCGAGACAGGACGTCGACGACCACGGGCGAGGCCTCACCCGCTGCGACGTTTCTGCGACGGATGAGGCGCGGCCTCAGGGCTGAGCCGGCCAGCCGCGGACGAAGGTCGAGAAAAACGGCAATGCGTGCGCGGAGGGGTGGGGATCGACCATCGTGTCGACGCCGCTCCGCGTGCTCGAGAACTCCCCCTCCCACACGACGGCCCCCGAGGTCGTATCGACGAGCGACACCTTCCCCGTGAGCGTGGATTCGACGGTATTGCCGCCCATGCGCCCCCCGCCGTGGACGGATTGCTCGTACTTCAGGCGCGACAGGACGAAATAACGAGCGTCGAGGGACGCCTTCAGATTGGCGAGGCGGCTCGGGTCCGTGCCGCCCTCCTCGTAGACACGCAGGAACTTGCTCTCTTCTTCGAGCGCCCCCTGCAGGGCCCGATCATGCTCGGCGTTGCTCGCGATCGGGATGTCCTGACGATTCTGCCGGGCCGCGCGGATGAACTGCGCGGCCATCAGGGCGCGCTCCCGGGGGCCCACCTTCTCGGTGTCGAACTTCACGGGCATGATCACGATCCGCCCCGTGACGAGGTCCTTGGAGGTGAACGCCGGATCCACGCGCAGGATCGTCGGCTTCCAGGCGCAGCCCGAGAGCACGCCGAGCCCGAACACGGGCATCGAGGCGATGAACATCATCGAGGCCGCGCGCTTGAGGCGGAACAGCCACCCCGAAGGCGGCGCCGGGCTTGCATCCAACATGTCGTTCACGGAAACCCCCACCCTTTCTTTCGCATGGCATGTAGCCTGCCGAACGACGCTACCCGGTACGACGGCGGGGCGTCAAGAGGACGTGTCATGCGGAAATCAAGCTTCTCGACCCTTGGAATTCTGTTCTTTCTTCATGCGTGCGGCGGCTCCGGGGCAGGGACGAGCCAAGGCAACACGACGACCGAAGGCGCGGGCGCGGGCGGCGGCGGCGCGGCCGGCGGAGGCGGGGCCGGCGGCGAGGCCGGCAGCGGGGGCGCGGGCGGCGGCGGGCCCACGTCCCTCGCGTGTGAACCACTCCCGAAGCCCGCCGGCCCCACGATCGAGGTGGACCCCTCGCAGGCCGGCGAGCTGCCCGGCATCGTCGCGGGCGCCGCGAGCGGCACGACGATCGTGCTCGCGACGGGCACGTATGCCATTCCCACGTCGCTCCCGTTCAAGACGCCCGACGTCACCCTGCGCTCGGCCACGGACAAGGCCGAAGACGTGGTGATCGACGGGGCGTACACGGTCAACGAGACGATCGTGATCACGGCGTCGAACGTCACGATCGCCCACGTGACCGTCACGCGCGCGGTCGATCACCCGATTCACGCCTATCCACCCGGGGCGGGCGTCGACGTGAAAGGGACCTTCCTGTACGGGCTGCGCCTCATCGACGGCGGCGAGCAATTCGTCAAGGTGAACCCCATCGGGGGACAGGAGGGGTATGTCGACGAGGGCCGGATCGAGTGCTCCTCGTTCGAGCTGACCGACGCAGGCCGCCCGCACGTCGAGTCCTGCTGCGGCGGCTGCTACACGGGCGGCATCGACGTC
Source organism: Polyangium spumosum (assembly GCF_009649845.1). Classification (NCBI taxonomy): domain Bacteria; kingdom Pseudomonadati; phylum Myxococcota; order Polyangiales; family Polyangiaceae; genus Polyangium; species Polyangium spumosum. The sequence goes on along the minus strand of NZ_WJIE01000022.1, from coordinate 92,841 downwards.
CACGCGGGGTGGAAATGGACGGTCCGGAACAACCGCTTTCAGGGGATCTACTGCGAGAGCGGGCTCGCCGAGCACGCGATCCATTTCTGGAAGGGGTCGCGCGATACGCTGGTCGAGAACAACGTGATCGTCGATTGCGCCCGCGGCATCGGCTTCGGCCTGGGGAACGGGGGAGGCCAGCGAAACTACCCGGACGACCCGCACGGAGACGCCTCGCTCGCCCATTACGACGGCATCATCCGCAACAACGTGGTCTACGGCGACATCGCCGGCTTCGACACGGGAATCGAGATCGCCGAGGCGCGCGAGCCCCGCGTCCACCACAACACGGTCATCCGCGGGCCGGGCGCTTCCGGCTTCTTCAGCGGGATCGATTATCGATTCCCCGTCACGTCGGTCATCCTCCGCAACAACCTGACGAGCCGGATCACGCAGCGAGACGGGGCGAGCGGGCAGGTCGACACGAACCTCGAGGACGTGCCCCTGTCGTTTTTCGTGAACCCCGGCGGCGCGGACTTCCACCTGACGCCCGCCGCGACGCCCGCCATCGACAAGGGGGTCCCGCTCGACGAGGCGGGCCTCGACATCGACGCCGAGCCACACACGCTGGGCGCTGGCCCGGATCTCGGCGCGGACGAGTCGAAGCCCTGACACGCGCCCTCCCCTCCCGCGGTCGCCTCGCTCCAGAGAAAATGCCTTGACAAATGCCTCCCGGATCCCCCGCTCTCCTCCGAGAGGTTTTGCCCATGCCGACCGACCCCATCCCCACCGAAACGCTCTGGCAACGTCTCTCCCAAGGCAAACACACGGCCCTCGTCGGGGCCCCGCCCCCCGAGCCGCCCGCGTCGCTCGGCGCCTGCGTCGTCCGCGTGCGTTGCGATGTCCCCCAGACGACGCTCGGTCCGCTCGCCGACGCGCGCGGCAAGCTCGAGCGCTTGCTCGGCGCGCCCCATCCGCTCTTCGCAGAGGCGCGGGATCGGGTCGTCTCCGGCCTCCGGCGCCGGCTGCTCGGCGAGATGCCCGGTCAGGCCGAAGGCGCGGAGCTCGTCGAGCTCGGCAACCGCTTCGCCGCGGAGATCGGTCGGCCCGCCGTGCTCGTGTTCGAGGCCGTCGAGGCCGCCGACGTCCCCACGCTGGAGGCGCTGCGCGCGCTTGTCCTGCGGACCGGCTGGCTGAAGCTGCCGCTCCTGCTCGCCTTCCGCGCCGAACCCACGGGCCCCGCCGCGGCCCTGCTCGAAGCGCTCGCCACGGCCGAAGGCCACGAGGCGATCGTCCGCCCCGCCGCGCCGCCCGCCGAAGCCACGCCGGCCGCGCCGCCCGCCCCCGCATTCTCGCCGCGCGTGCTGCCGCCGGACGTGCTGCGGGTCCTGCGCGCGGGAGCGACGGTGGGCTCGGGCTTCGAGGTGGGGCTCGTGTCCGCGCTCGTCGGGCAGAGCCCGCTCGACGTGCTCGACGTGTTGCAACGAGCCGCCGACCTCGGAGTGCCAATCGAGGACCAGGGCGAAGGGCGCTTTCACCTGCCCGAGCCGGTGGTCGCGGCGCTGACGAGCTCGACGCTGCCGTCGCTGGCGAACGCGTGGCACCGGATGCTCGCGTCGATGCTGAAGACCGAGGTGGAGGTCGTCACGGAGGCGCCGGCGGAGCCCGCGGTCGCGGAAGCTGCCGCTGCCGCTCCCGAAGCTGCTCCCGAAGCCGCTCCCGAGGCCACTCCCGAGGCCGACGCCGTGCCCGAGCGGCCCGCGCGTACCCCCGGCGCCCCGCCCTACGCGGAGCTCTTCGACAAAGCCGAGGCGCCCGCCCCCGAGGCCAACGCCACGCAAGCCCCGCCCGCGGAAGAAGCCCCGACCGAGGCCACGACCGCGGACGAGCCCGCACCCGCGTTCGCCTGGATCGGGAGCCCGCCGCCACCGCCGGTCGTCTCGATCCGCGCCGCGCCGCCCGAGGCGCCGCCGGCCGTGCCCGATCCCACCCCCGCACCCGCGCCACGCGGCGACGACGCCCGCGCCGCCGGGCACCTCGCCGCCGCCGGCGAGATCGAGGCCAGCGTCGAGCGTTATCGCGCCGCCGCCGAGAAGGCCGCCGCGATGGGCGCCTTCACCCAGGCCCTCGCCCACGGCAGCCGCGCCCTCGCCCTGCTCGAGAACCTCCCGCCCACGCGCGAGCGCCGCGTCCTCCGCGTCCGGCTGCTCGTCGACCTCGCCCGCCTCCAGTGGCAAGCCCCCGGCCCCGACTCCGCCTTCACCCTCCGCCGCGCCCTCTCCGCGCTCGACGCGGCGCGCGTGGCCCTCGGCGAGGGCGGCCCCGCCGAGCTGCGCACCGAGATCGCCGTCCTCATCGCGAGCGTCTGCTACGACCTCGGCGACATGCGCTCGCTCGAGCGCGCCGAGGCCGAGCTCTCCCGCGAGAGCCGCGCCCTGCTCGACGCCGGCGACGCCCTCGGCGCCGCGCGCCTGCTGAACGACCAGGCCGCCGTCTACGTCCGCATGGGCGACCCGGTGCGCGCCGTCCACCTGCTCACCGAGTCGCGCAACGTCTTCGAACAACGCGCGCCGAACGACCCCGTCGCGATCCTCGAGCTCGCCGAGACCGACCACCTGCTCGCGCGGATCCCCCTGCACGTCCCGCCGCGGCCGGGCCGCGAGGTCGACGCGCTCAACATGGGCATCGATCACGCGCTCGCGGCCGAGCGCACCTACAAACGCCTCGGCGCCGCGCGCGAGCTCGGCCGCGTCTGGGAGACGCTTGGCCGCCTGGAGCTGAAGAAGGGCCGCCTCGAGCGCGCCGCCGAGCGCCTCTCCGCCGCGCTCGAGCTCGGCCAGAAGCTCGGCGACGTCGTGGGGCTCGCGCGCTCCGCGGCCGCGATGAGCGAGGTCCTCGCCGCGGGCGGGCGCTTCCGCGACGCCTTCGGCCTGCTCGGCGACTCGATCGCGCTCAACCTGGAGAAGGGCTCGCTCATCGGCATCGCCGAGACCCGCCGCGCCTTCCAGGAGCTCTTGCGCAAAGCCCCGCGCGACCCGGGCACCGAGGAAGCCGCGCGCGCCGTCGCGACACGCCTCGCCCAGGCCGACGCGGTCCTGCCGCGGATCGAGCTGCCCGGCACGAGGTAACTCGTCAATCGTTCGTCCCGTCCCCTCCCGTCCCCTCCCCTCCCCTCGCTCCCGCCTCCCGGCATCGATATCGATGGGGTGCCGGCGGACCGATTTGCGCGGCCTCATCACCCGGAGCACATTGCAGAACGGCGTCGTGCACGCCCTCCGGCGCAGCGCCGGGGTCGGCCGGGCGACGCTCGCAAGGAAAACTGATGACCCGCTCTGAATTGCTGCGCAAAACCCTCGCGATTGCAGGGTTCGTCGTCCCCCTCGCCGCCTCCAGCGTCGCGCACGCCGCCTCGTCATACACACTCTTCGAAAGCGGTCAAGTGCGCCCCCTCGCGCTCTCGGCCGACGGCAAGCACCTCTTCGCGGTCAATACCCCGGATGGCCGTCTGGAGATCTTCCGCGTCAAAAAGAGCGGCCTGTCCCACGTCGGATCCGTGCCCGTGGGGCTCGAGCCCGTCGCCGTCGCGGCGAGGGGCGATGACGAGGTGTGGGTCGTCAATCATCTCTCGGACAGCGTCAGCGTCGTCGACGTGAGCAACCCGGCGCGCGGGCGGGTGGTGCGCACGCTGCTCGTGGGAGACGAGCCTCGTGATATCGTCTTCGGAGGGCCGAACCGCCGGCGCGCGTTCATCACGACGGCCCACCGCGGCCAGAATCGCCCGAACGATCCCCAGCTCACGACGCCCGGCGTCGGCCGCGCCGACGTCTGGGTCTTCGACGCGAATACGCCGGGCGCGCCCCTGGGCGGGACGCCGCTCACCATCGTGACCCTCTTCAGCGACACGCCGCGCGCGCTCGCCGTCTCCCCCGACGGCACGAAGGTGTATGCGGCCGCCTTCCACTCCGGCAACCGCACCACGGTCGTCAGCGATCTCCTCGTGCCCGACGGAGGCGAAGCGGAGGGCGGCGTCCCCGGGCCCAACACGAACTTCGAGGGCCTCCCGCAGCCCGAGGCCAGCATCATCGTCAAGTACAACGGCGCTCACTGGGTCGATCCCATCGGCCGCACCTGGGACGACGACGTGCGCTTCTCGCTGCCCGACGAGGACGTCTTCGTCATCGACGCCATGGCCAACCCGCCGGCACAGAAGGCGGGTTCGTCGGGGTATTACACCGGCGTCGGCACCATCCTGTACAACATGATCGTCAACCCGGTGAACGGGAAGGTCTACGTCACCAACACCGACGCGCAGAACGACAAGCGGTTCGAGGGCCCGGGGATCTTCGCGGGCGAGACGCTGCGCGGGCACCTGCACGAGAGCCGGATCACGGTGCTGGGTCCGGGCGGCGTGGCCCCGCGGCACCTCAACAAGCACATCGATTACGCGAGCTGCTGCGCGCCCCTGCCCAATACGGAGAACGAGCGGAGCCTCGCGCTCCCGCAGGGGATGGCCATCACCAGCAACGGCGCGACGCTCTACGTGGCCGCCCTGGGCTCCGCCAAGATCGGCGTCTTCGATACCGCGGCCCTGGAGAACGACACGTTCTCGCCCTCGGCGGCGGACCATATCCCCGTCTCGGGCGGGGGTCCCACGGGCATCGTGCTCGATCAAGCGCGCGGCCGCCTCTATGCGCTGACCACGTTCGACAACGCGATCTCCGTCATCGACACCGCGGCGCGCGCCGAGGTGGCCCACGTGCCGATGCACAACCCCGAGCCGCCCAGCATCACCCATGGCCGGCGGTTCCTCTACGACGCGAAATTCTCCTCCAGCCACGGGGACTCGTCCTGCGCGAGCTGCCACGTCTTCGGCGATCTCGATAACCTGGCCTGGGACCTCGGCAACCCGGACGCGGTCACCGTGACGAACCCGGGGCCCTTCCTGGTCGAGGATCCCAATAGCCCCGACTATCGCCCGCTGAAGGGCCCCATGACCACGCAAAGCCTGCGCGGCATGGCGAACCACGGCCCGATGCACTGGCGCGGCGACCGCACCGGCGGCAACGACGCCCCGTCCATCCAGCCGGACAGCGGGATCTTCGACGAGGTCGCGGCATTCAAGAAATTCAACCCCGCGTTCGTCGAGCTCCTGGGGCGCCACGCCGAGCTCTCCGAGCCGGACATGGACGCATTCACCGATTTCGTCCTGCGCATCACGTATCCGCCGAATCCGATCCGCAACCTCGACAACTCCCTCACCCCGGACCAGCAAGCAGGGCGAGACTTCTTCGTCGGCCCCCTGTCCGACGTCACGCATAGCTGCGAAGGATGCCACACCCTCGATCCCACCGGAAACCCGGGGAGCGAGGCGCCGGGTTTCTTCGGCACGATGGGCCTGAGCACCTTCGAGGGGACGCCGCAGACGATGAAGGTCCCCCATTTCCGCAACCTCTACCAGAAGGTCGGGATGTTCGGCATGGCCGAGGCGCCGGGGATCGAGCCCGGCGACAACGGGTTCATGGGAGACCAGGTCCGCGGCTTCGGGTATCTGCACGATGGCATGATCGACACGGTCTTCCGATTCATGCATTTCGGCTTCGGGGAGAGCGAGTTCAACCCCGAGGGCTTCCCCGCCGGCCCCACGGGCCAGCTCCTGCGCCGGCAGGTCGAGTCGTTCCTCCTCGCGTTCGACTCCAACATGGCGCCGATCGTCGGGCAGCAGGCGACCTTGACCCGCGCGAGCGACGCGGCCGTCCACGCCCGCATCCATCTGCTGCGCAGCCGCGCCGAGGTCGGAGAGTGTGATCTCGTCGTGAAGGGACACCTGCTCGGCAACGAAGTCGGCTACCTGTACGCTGGTGGTGGTCTCTTCACGGGCAATCGCGCGAGCTCGCCCCCGATCGCGGACGCCACGCTCCGACTCCTGTCCTTCGTGCTCGACGCGCCGCTGACCTATACCTGCACACCACCCGGCTCCGGCGAGCGCCTGGGGCTCGACCGCGACGAGGACGGGTTCCGCGACGGCGACGAACACGACGCTGGGAGCGATCCAGCGGATCCCAGCAGCACGCCTTGAGCGAGCCCGGCCGCCTGGCCGAAATGGCTTGACAAGCGCCGTGTGTTGCGTCGGCTAGAACGACCCGCCCGCCACGACGCCGCCGCCGCCCGGCAAGAACCACGGAGCGACGGCGGCGGCCTTCTTCTCCTCGGCGCCCTTCTTCCCGCCGCTCTGCGTCACCACGAGCACCACGCCCACGGCCGCGGCCACGCCGCCGCCGATCAGCATGATGTCGCCCACGGTCGCGAACGTGTTCGACGTCTCGATGTCGTCTCGCGCCGACGCGCGGCAGATCTGCCGGTTGTCCAGCGTCGTTCCGCACACGGACGTGGCGTCGGGCCTGCGCGTCACGGCCAGGATGTCGAGCACGCCGCCGCCGAGGGCCACGGCGCCGCCCGCGGCCGCGAGGATCACGCCGGGCATGAAGAGCTTGCCGCCCTCGCGCTTCGCGCGCTCCTCGGCCTCGCGTTTGTCCTTCGCGTCCTTCTCGGCCTTCTCCTTCGCCGCTTGCTCGGCCTTCTCCTTCGCGATGCGCTCGTCGAGCTTCTGCAGCCGCGCGTCGAGATCCGCGTGCTCCTCCTGCGGCGCGGCTTCGCGCCAGCGGCCGAGGTACTCGCGCGCCTTCTCGGCGTTGCCGAGCCGCTCGTGCGCGTTCGCGATGCTCTCGAGGATCAGCTCTCGTTGCGAGAGCTCGAAGGACATCTCCCAGACCTCGATGGCCTTCTCGTAGTCGCCCTTCGTGTAGAGATCCTCGCCCTGCTGGAACAGGCGCTTGGCCTCGACGAGCTTCGGGTCGTTCTTGTTCGGCGGCTTCTTCTTGCCGGCCGGGGCCGCGGAGGCGGGCTTCTTCTGGGCCGAGGCCTCGGGGCCCGCGACGAGGAAGGACAAACCGAGGAGCGACGCCGCGACGAGCGGCATGGAGCGACGGATCATTCGAAGGGACTCCGGATCTCCGACCTGCGGCCCGTTTTCGTGGTGGTCGTGGGCGGCGGCGCCGCCGTACGCACGGGCCCCGGGGACGATTGCCGCGCGGATGTCTGCGTCGCCGTGGGCGTCGCCGTGGGCGCCGTCGTCGGCAGAGCGGCGGCCGAGGTCGTGGGCGTGGGCGTCGTCGCGGGCGGCGCCGTCGCGACGATCACCGGCGGCGCCGTCGCGGCGGCGCTCGCGCTTGGGGCGGGCGGCTCGGCGCTCAACGCGCTCGCCTTCTGCGACGACTCGCTCCCGCCTCCGCGCATCACGGCGAACGCGATCACCGCGCCGATCCCGCCCATCGCGAGCGCCGCGACGATCAGGGACACGAGCACGGCCGCGCTCTGCTTCGGCGGGGCCTTGTGCATCCCGGTCGCGGACGTGGCGAACCCGCGCTGGGTCGCGCCGGTCTCGCCCATCGGCGGCGGCACCTGGCTCGGCGTCGCCGCGGGTATCGGCACGCCCGTGTTGCCCGTCGAGATCCGCGCGTAGTTGCCCGTCGCGTACGGCGCCGGCGCGTTGCCCGGGTTTGGTGTTGGCCAGCTCTGGCCCGACGACTTCATCGCGATCGCGCGCAGCGCCTGCGACACCTCGGCCATGCGTTGCGGCCGCTCCTCGGGCCGCTTCGCCATGCAGCGCAGGATCATCGACTCGAGCAGGGCATCCATCGCGACGAAGCGGCTCGGCGGCTCCGGCGCGTCCATCGCGTGGCGCGTGATCACGGCGATCGTCGACTCCCCGATGAACGGCAGCCGCCCCGTGAAGGCGCGGTACATCATCACGCCGAGCGAGTACACGTCCGCGCGGTGATCCACGCCGTCGCTGCGCGCCTGCTCGGGCGCCATGTAGTGCGGCGTGCCGAGGATCATCCCCTCCTCGGTGAGCTCGGACGAACCGCTGTGCAGGACCTTCGCGATCCCGAAATCGAGCAGCTTCACGAAGAGCGGATCGCCGTTCTCCTGCACCAGGAACACGTTGTCCGGCTTCAGATCGCGGTGGACGATCCCGTGCGCGTGCACGAGCTCGAGCGTGTCGGCGATCTGGATGAACACGTGCAGGAGCTGGGCCGGGCCGAGCCTCGACTCGCGCATCGCGCGGGCGAGATCGAAGCCCTCGAGCAGCTCCATGACCACGTAAAACGGGCCACCGTCGAGCTGGCCGAAGTCGGTCGTCTCGATGATGTGCCGGCTCTTCAGCGCGTTCGCCGTCTGCGCCTCGCGGATGAAGCGCGCGAGCACGCCCTCGCTCTGCCCGCTGCGCGGCGGGCGCAGCACCTTCATGGCGAACGCCTTGCCGACGACGACGTGCCGGCAGGCGTAAATCGTGCCCATGCCGCCATGCCCGAGCACGCGCTCGATCCGGTAGCGGCCGTCGACGAGCTGCCCCACGAGCTGCTCGGCCCGCAGCGCCGCCGTCTTGTCGAGGCTGACGAGCTTGATCCCGTCATCCTGACAATGCGAGCGCGCATCGGGGTACTCGCGCGAGCACGCGGGGCAAATCCTCACGGCAGGGATGATGCCACCGGGGCGGACGGGAGCGGAAGGGGAAAGGGAGGAAGGAGAGGCGGAGGCGGAGAGGGCGGCAGGCGCGGAGCGAGGACGGAACGCGGGAGGCCCGAGCGATGGAGCAAAAACGGGCCCGATCGGCCTCCGAGGAGACCAACCGGGCCCGCAAGCTCACTTCACGAAGCCGTCGCGTCGCGCGCGAGGATCACCACCAGTAACGGCCGCGGTGGCCACCGTAGTAGCGGCCGCGGTGGTGGTGACGGTAGTACGGGTAGCCGCCGTAGTACGGATAGCCGTAGTAGCCGCCGCCGTAGTACGGATAGCCGTAGTAGCCGCCGCCGTAGTACCGATGGCGCCGGAAGTGCCGGCCGCGCCAGTAACGGCCGCCGTACCAGGGGTTGCTGGACAGCGCGTCCTGCGACTCGCCCGTCTCGCCCTCGAACAGGTCGTCCTGATCGACGTCCGCCTGGTCGTCGAGCTGCCCCTCGGCGCCGAGGTCCTGGGTCTCTTCGACCTTCTCCTCGCCCGCGCTCTGGTCGATCGCCAGGTTCTGGTCGATCGCCGGCTGCTCGATGTTCTCCTGCATGCCGCCGACCGGGGCCGGGATCCGGGCGCCCTGGTCGATGCCCTGGTCGATGCCCTGCTCGATCCCCTTGCCGAGGCCCTTGCCGAGCTGCTGCTCGAAGCCCTTGCCGAGGCCCTTGCCGAGCTGCTGCTCGAAGCCCTTGCCGAGGCCCTTGCCGAGGTTGCCCTTCCCGAGGATGGGGCTCTCGATTTCACCGGAAATCCCGCCGAACTGGCCGCCCTGGCCGCCCATCATTCCCTTGTCGACCTTCGAAGGCGCCGGGATATCCATCGGGGCCAGGCCCTTGCCCTTGGAGACGCCGCCCTGCTCCACGTTGGCGAGCGCGAAATCGGTCTCCTCGCCCGGATCACTCATCTCCGCCGCGCAACCCGTCATCCAGACGCCCGCGGACGCGGAAAGGATCAACGCAACGACCTTGGACACGTTCTTCATAGGAACCTCCCCCTGTTTCCACTTCGCTGTGGCCTTCCCCTCGCGCAGAGGGTCCGACCACAAGCGAATGTCTTTGGCCCGGGCGGCCGATCGTCGAGCGGGCTCGACGCGAAACATTCGCGGGCGCCCTCGTCGAGAGGCGGGAAATGCGCCCATTTCGCCGGGGCTGCGCGGAGCTCGACGGGAGAGCGTCGAAATCTTCCGGTTCACGAACCAGAAACGGAAAATGAAAGACGGCCCGACCGGCCCCCGAGGAGGCCGATCGGGCCCGTACGCTCAATTCACGACTTCAGTCCGGCGATCGCCGAGGCATCACCAGTAGCAGCCGCCGTAAGCGTAAGGGTACGCGCCCGCGCAACCGCCGTAGCCGTAGATGGCGCCGGGGTAGTAGCCGTAGCCGTAGCCGTAGCCGTACGGGAGGAAGCGATTCCCATAGAAATGCGGTCCGAGGAAGCGGGCCCCGAATGCGCGCCGATACCCTCCCCAGCCGCCGTAGCCGTACCGCCACCAGCTCGAGAGCGCCTCCTGCGACGACGCCGTCTCGCCCTCCTGCCCCGCCGCGTCCTCGGCCTCGGCGAGGTCCTGATCCTCGGTCTCCTGCCCGAGGTCCTGCTCGCCGACGCGCTGCGTCTCTTCGGCCTTCTCCTCGCCGCCGACCTGCCCGCCCAGCGCCGGCTGCTCGACCTGCGTCCCCTGCGCCGGGATCCGCGCGCCCTTGCCGAGCACGCCGCCCGCGACCTGCCCGCCCAGGCCCAGGTCCCCGCCGACCTGGCTATCCTGGCCGATCATTCCCCTCCCCGGAGCGCCCTTCGTGATGCCCTTGGCATGCTCCACGTTGGCGTACGCGCTGTCCGTATCCTCGGCATCCGCCATCTCGGCGGCGCAACCCGTCATCCAGACGCCCGCCGACGCGGACAGAACGAACGCGACGACCTTCGATACGTTTTTCATGGTACTCCCCCTGTCTCTTTTTCGCGTGTGGTCCCTCCCCCGCGATGACCGCGAGGGCCTCGCCCTCACCGCGAGGGTCCGACCACATGCGAATTCATTTGGCCCGGACGGCCCGACGTCGAGGGGGCAGAGGCGCCTGCGCTTCGCGCCTCGAGGGAGGCTCAGAACACCTGATTCGCGAACCGGAAGAGCAGCATTTTCGGCGCGGCGCCCTCGGGGTCGAGCACGATGAGCCCGTCCTCGGCGCCGCTGTTCCGGTGGACCTTGTGCGCGCTCGCCCCGCCCGAGCTGTGGGCATACACGCTGATCTTCGCGCCGAGCGGGATCGCGTCGGCGATCACGTCCGACAACGTGGGCAAATCGAAGGGCGCGAACGCCTCCGCCCCGACGCCGAGATCGGTCGCGTAATCGAGGGAAATCCCGGTATGCCAGCCCTCCGCCCACGCGGGCCCCGGCAGCACGTGCGAGGTCTCGAGGTATCGCACGTCCGGATCCCCGAAGCTCGATTGCACGTTCACCACCATCCGATACACCTTGCCGTCCATGAGGACCTGCACGACCACGTGATCGTCATTCGGCATCGCGCATTGTGTATCGGTCGGCTTCACCACGGCGAGCACCGTTCCATCGACGCGCCCGAATGCGTCCGTGAGCGCGTCGCCGAACGTGTCCGCGCAATCCTTCGCCTTGTCCACGGGCCCGCCGCCGGCCCCGCCTGCGCCGCCGGCCCCGCCGCCGCCGCCTTCGCCCCCGCCGCCGCCGGCGCCGCCCGTGCCCGACGCGCTCGCCCCGGCCGCGCCGCCCGCCTGGCCCCCGTCGCCGCACCCGGCGAGCGCGACACAAACGAGCGCCGCGCCCACCCTCCACACCATCCACCGCGATCCCATACTCGTCCCTTTTTTCTTGACAAGGACCGCGGCCTCGCGGGTGCTCTTCTCGCTAGAGCGCCATCACCTTGCTGTAGTGCTCCGCGATCGCCGTGGCCCCGAGCCGCGAGAAGAAGGACGAGTAACACATCCAGATCGCGAGCCCGTTCATGTCGTCGAAGAGCGGCGGCAGGTAGGGCGGCGGCTTCACGATCCCGTCGGTGACGTGCGCGTAGAGCACCGGCACGTCCTCGTGCGCCACCTTCCCCACGAACAAGAACGGGATCAGCGCGGCCTTGTCCTGCTGGATCGCCGCGCGCATGAACGCGTAGTTCAGGACGATCCCCTTGCAATAACAGGCGTCCTTCGTGAAGGGCCCGCCGCCGTCGAGCAGCCCCCCGCGGAAGACGCGGCGCGCGTTCTGGAAGCACTCGTCTTCCTCGTAGCCCTCGGTCCGGTACCACTCGAACACGTCGAGGAAGCTCGCCCCGTCCTCGGCCTTGTCGACCGCGAGGATTCGATCGTTCAGCTTCTTCGCGCGCCGCGGCGACGATCGGAACGTGAAGATCTCGACCAGCGCCGCGAGCCCCTCCTGCACCGCCGTCGTGCGCGGCGGGCCCTTGCCGAGCCAGCGCGCCACGGGCTGCGCCTGCCCGTTCAGGTTCGTCGCCACGTGCACCCAGCCCTCGTGCGCCTCGAGGATGTCGATGTCCCGCGTCGAGAACGTCGCCCCGCTCCGGATCTTCACGTAATCGCTGCCCGCCGCCGCGTCCGCGAGGATCGCGTCGTCCACCTGCACGCGGATCGCCGCGCTCCCGAAGAACCGGTCGAAGCGCGCGTTCAGCTCCATCGCCGCCATCTCGGCCGTGATCTCGCGCCGATCCGGCGGACCGAGCCTCTCGCCCCCGATCGCCGTGAGCACGTCGTAGAGCACGATCCCCATGTCCCGCACGCTCGTCTGGCCGTCCGGCAGCTTGTCCTTCGGCGAGCCGTAGAGCACCCGCGAGAGCTTGTAGAAATCCCGCTTCCCGCGCCCCTTCAGCATCCGCACGACGTCGCGGTACTCCGCCGCCGTCTGCCGCAGGATCTGCCCGAGCCTGTCGTTTTTCCCGAGCTCGCGCTCCGCGTCGCGCAGGATCTCCTCGATCTCGGCGATCTTCACGTCCGGGTCGAAGCCGAGGTCCGGGTCGTACGTGACCTTCGGCAGCTCCCGCTGCTTGCCCCGGAGGAACTGCTCCTCCACCGACGACTCCCAGCGCAGCGCCTGCAGGATCCGGATCGGCCGCTGCGCCTCGAGCACGCGTTGCGAGAGCTTCGCCAGGATCTCCTTGTACGAGCGCCACGGCCCGGCCGCGGGTGGCGGCGGCACCGACGGGATCGGCTCGTCGCGCAGGCTGAGCGACTCGAGCGGCGCCGTCGCCGCGTGCTCGGCGGCCTGCGCCTTCGCCGCGCCATTGCCGTTCCCGTTGCGTTTCCCCGGGCTCGACGCCCGCTCCGGCGGCCGCTCCCGCTCCCGCTCCCGCTCTTTCGGGGCCTCCTCGGCCGCGTCCCTGGCCTCCCGTCCCTCCTCGGCCTCCGCGGGGACGGGCGGCGGCGGCGGGACGGCGAACGCGGTGACCTCCCGCGGCTCTTTTTCGCGAGGCTCCTGCTTCGGCGGCATCGAGGTGACTATCACACAGCTCGGCCCGGACGGATCATGGGAAGTTCCGGATCTCTTGCTCGGACATCACGGCCGCGGTACGAGCCTCGCCCCCCATGTCCACCGAAGAGACGCCCGACACCGGCGATGCCGACCTCTCCGACGCCGAGCTGCTCGAAAAGACCGAGGCCGCCGCCAAGCGCCTCCGGACCGCCGTGGCCCAGGCCGTCGTTGGCCAGGACGCGGTCGTCGAGTCGATGCTCGTCACCCTGGCGGCGCGGGGCCATGCCCTGCTCGTCGGCGTCCCGGGCCTCGCCAAGACCCTGCTCGTGGCCTCCCTCGCGCGGGCCCTCGACCTCTCGTTTGGCCGGGTCCAGTTCACGCCGGACCTCTTGCCTGCCGACATCACGGGCACCGACGTCCTGCACGAGCAACACGGCAGCCGCACGCTCCGGTTCATGCCCGGCCCGATCTTCCACAACCTGATCCTCGCCGACGAGATCAACCGCACGCCCCCGAAGACGCAGGCGGCGCTGCTCGAGGCGATGCAGGAGCGCAAGGTCACGGTCGGCGCGGCGACGCACCCGCTGCCGGATCCGTTCCAGGTCTTCGCCACGAGAAACCCCATCGAGCAGGAGGGCACCTACCCCCTGCCCGAGGCGCAGCTCGACCGCTTCCTCCTGGAGATCCACGTCGATTACCCGAGCGAGGAAGAGGAGCGCGAGGTCGCCAAGCGCACGACGAGCGGCAAGGCCCCGCAGATCGAGCCGGTCCTGCGCGCCGCCGACGTGCGCGCGATCGGCAAGCTCGTGCCGCGAATCCCGGTCACGGACGAGGCTGTCTCCCTGGCCGTCTCGCTCTGCCGCGCCACGCGCCCCACGGCGGGCAAGGTCGCGCGCGAGGTCAAGGAGTACGTACGTTACGGCGCCGGCCCGCGCGGCAGCCAGGCCCTCGTGCTCGCGGCCAAGGCGCGCGCCGCCTTGCGCGGCGAGGCGGCCGCCGACGTCGACGACGTGCGCGCGATGCTCGTGCCCGCGCTCCGCCACCGCATCGTCCTCTCGTACCGCGCCGAGGCGGACGGCGTGCGCGACGTCGACGTGCTCGAAGCCGCCGCCCGGAGCCTGCGTTAAGCCGAAGGCTGCGGCGCCACGTCCTCCAGCGAGCTCACGTCGAGCGAACGCACGACGGCCATCCCCTTCGGCTGGAGCAAGAACCGGAAGCTCGCCTCGCGCCGCCCGTCCTCGCCTTCGGGGGCGGGCGCGAAGCGGATCGCTGCGACCCCGCTCTTCTTGATCCCCGGCCACGACACCTCGCCGAGCAGGCTCCGCGCGAGCATCGACAGCCCTGGCTCGTGCCCCACGAGCGCGAGGGGCCCGCGGCCTTTGTGGGCCTCGAGCAGGCGGATCAGATCCGAGAGATCCCCGCTCGGCGCGAGCTCCGGCCGCACGAGGATCTCCTCTTCCAGCCCGATCTCGGCGGCGAGGATCTCTGCCGTTTGCACCGAGCGCACCAGGCTCGAGGTCCAGATCGCCGTCGGCCTGCGCGACCCGCGTTCGTCGAGCCAGCGCGCGACCTTTCGGGTCACCTTGCGGCCCTTCGCCGTCAGCCACCTGCCCGCGTCGCCCAGCCCGGGCGCGTTCTCCACGGCCTCGCCGTGTCGGAATAAAAGGAGATCCATGGCATGTGATCTCTACCCCGCCCCGGAGGTCCCTGCACCTTCGCAGTTGACCGAGGGGCCTTCGGGAAACGCCGTCAGGCTCTCCGGCGGGACGCGCGGGATCATGTCCAGAGCGACGCGGTGGATCGAGAACCTCGTGAAAGGAACGTGCTTTCCGGGAAAACGCGCTATTCTCCCTCTCCGCGGCGCCTCGCCGCGGGTCACGAAGCCGCTCGCTGCCGGGAGGAGACGATGTTGCAGAGCTCGTCCGAGGGAAGGGTCGCGAAGTGTTCTGGAGCTGCCGCGTGGGGGGCGCTCGTCGCCGGGGCCCTGTTTGCCCTCGGATGCGGGGGCGGGCCGCACTACGTCCCCGCCGCGGCGCCGCTGCCCCCCGATCCGGCCGAGGTCGTGGCCCCGGATCCCGCGGCCATCTACATCATCGTGCAGCCGGCCGAAGGTGAAGCTGCGCCCGAGATCGTCACGCGGGATGACGGCTGGGTCCCGCGCACGTTCCCCGCGGACAACCCCTTCCAGCGCTCGCGCACCTGGGTCGGCGATTACGACTGCACGCAGGGCAACACGGGCCTCGCGCTCCGCATCGTCGACGTCCGCGGCCGCGTCGTGCGCGCCGTCTTCGACTTCCGCCACGCCCCCACGGGCGCGGCCGGCTCGTACCTGATCTCCGGCACCTACGAGCCCGAGACCCGCCGCGTGCGTTTCGACCCGAGCCGCTGGATCGAGCGGCCCGAGGACTACATCATGGTCCCGATGGAGGGCGAGATCGCGAGCGACGGCTCGCTCTTCGCCGGCAGGATCCCCTTCCCCGGCTGCGGCGCGTTCCACCTCAAGCCGACGCGATAAAAAGGGAGCGCGTCGGGCCCACCCTGCCCGAAGCGAGCCCGACGCGCTCCGGATGTAGCCTCTACTTCCGCAAGAGCGCGACGAACGCGTCCGGCCCCTTGGCGCTCGTCAGGTCGCCGGAGCCCAGGTTCATCGTCCCCTCGAACATGCCGGTCAGCGCGATGTGCCCGTCCGGCGTGATCGCCATATCGCCGATCCGCTCGTGCTCCTTGCCCCCGAGCCGCTCGGCGCGCTCGATGCGCCCTTGCGTGTTCATCCAGGCCACGAACAGGTCTTCCTCGCCCTCGCTCGTGAGCTTCTTGCCTCCGAGATCGATCGAGCCCTGGAAATGCCCGCTCAGCACGAGGCCGCCGCCCTTCAGCGGCGCCGTGTAGACCTGGCCGAGCCGCTCCACCGGATAAACGTCCGCCCGCAGGACCTTGCCCGCGCTGTCGATCTGCACGACCCCGAGCCCCTCGCCCGTGCTGCCCTGCGCCGTGAGGTTCGAGCCGAGGAAATCGATCGACCCTGCCACGCTGCCCACGAGGTACGTCGCGCTCTCGCCTGCTTGCATGGCGAAGCCGAAGAACCCGGTCTTGTTCGGCGCGCCCTTCGCCCAGAGCACCTTGCCCGAGGTGTCGAGGGCGACGACCATTTCGCCGTCGGCCTGGCCCGTGTCCGGCAGCGCGCCCTTCCCGAGATCCGGCGCCCCCTCATAATAACCCGAGAGCACGACCTGGCCCTTCGTGTCGATCACGAGCGAGCCGTCCGACTCGGTCCCTGGCCCGCCGAGCGATTTCGCCCAGAGGACCTTGCCCGTCTTGTCGATACGCGCGACGAACACGTCCGAGTTTCCGGCGCTCGTCAACGTGTGCCCGCCGATGTTGATCGACCCGTCGAACGAGCCGGACCAGTACACGCTGCCGTCCTCGGCGAGCGCGATCTCGCCGCCATTTTGCATCATCGCGTCGCCGACGCGCAGCGCATAGCGGAACTCCCCGTTCGGGCCGAGCGCCGCCACGAATGCGTCGCCGCCGCCGAGGTCCGCGAGTGGTCCGCCGCCGAAATCGAGGTTCCCGTCGGCGAGGCCCGAGATCACCACGCCGCCCTGCGCGTCGACGACCATTCCGACGGGCACGTGACGACCGGAATCGCCGAACCTGCGAGCGCGCTTGATTTTCCCGTCCTGCCCGAGCCACGCCACGAAGATATCGCTCTTCGTCGCGGCCTTGAGCGTCCCCGCGTCGCCGAAGTTCACCGAGCCTTCCATCGTGCCGACCAGGACGAGCTCGCCTGTCTTGGACGCGCCGATATGCCACCCCGCCTGCCGGCCGTCGGCGCCGAGCGCGTGCGCCCAGATCGCAAGACCCGAGGCGGAAGGCCCCGTCGAGGTCTCGACCCGGGTTTCATCGTTCTTGCTACAAGCCCCGAGACCGAGCAGAAGCCCCACGCCGAGCGCCAAGCCCGCCATCCGTCGTCGTTGCATGCATCCTCCCTATTTCAGGCGTCGAACGCGCACGCTGCACGCGTTCGGTACCTCACGAAAGTAACCCAGACTACAACGGTCGAGGGGGAGGAGCACGCGGGAACGGTGACCGAATGGTGGGAATGACCGGGGCGTTTTCGCGGGAGCGGGAGCGGGGTGCGGGTGCGGGAGCGGCAAGAGGGTTCTGGTTGTGTCCCGCTGTTGAGGAAGGGGGTAGGTCGAGTGCCGGATGGGCCATGGGCCTTGCCAGGTGTGGCGGCGGCCATGGCGGAGCCCGAAGTGCGCGGGCACGATGCGGTGGCGAAATGTCGCGCTCATACCGGATGCAATTCGCGAAGGATTCGCCCGTGCAGGGCTCCCGGCGCGTGGACCGCCAATGCGTGAGCGTGTGCCCCTCGGGCAACCCTCGCTGCCCTTCCCGAAAGCGCACCGGCGCGAGGGGCGGCTACCAAACTATGCAATCCCCCTCGCCACGGCATCCCCGAGCCGCGGCACCTCGGGTGAGAAGCCGAGATCTTCGCGGATCCGCTTTCCATCCATGACGGCCTCGAAGGCCCTCGCACGCTCGGGGGTGGAGCCGTCCGGGGGAGGCTCGCCAACCGTTGCGAACAGCGTGGCGAGATGGGGAGACTCGTCGTCCACCAGGTTGTACACGCGATGGGAAGGGGATGGCGCGTCGAGCAAACGCGCGACGGCCTGGGCCACGTCGAGATGATGTGCAATCGACATCCGTTGCGTGGGTGGGAACGTTCGCATGAACGGCACCACGTCGGCGATGTGCGGATCTCCGTCGCCGTAGACGAACGGCAATCGAAGGACGCGCACGTCGAGGCCTTCGAGCGCGAGCAGGAAGCGCTCGGCGGCGAGCTTGCTCTTGGGATAACTCTCGATCGGGTAGCAGGAGTCGTCTTCGTGCGAGAGGCGTCCACGAACCGCGCTGGGCCCGTAGACGAGTCCGGTGCTCGTGAAGACGAAGCGCTTCACCGAGGCTTCGCGGGCCGCGTGGGCGAGGTGCTGCGTGCCGAGGTCGTTGACCGCGTGCGCCTGCTCCGGCGTCGCGCCACGAAAGAAGGCTGCACAATGCACGACCGCGTCGACCCCGCGCACCGCTGCGGAGAGGGAGCTCGGCTCGAGCAGATCGCCCAGAGCGAGCTCGATGTGGGCTTCGCGCAGGTCTTTTGCGCGCGCTTCGTCGCGAACGAGGGCACGCACGTGATGGCCGCGCTGAGCGAGCCGTTTGGAGAGGCGACTTCCGACCTTACCGGTGGCACCGGTGACGAGGATCTTCATGCCCCGAACTGTAGTCACCGCGTGGTTGGGCCGATTGGAAGAAACGGACAAGCACCTCGCCGAGCTTGCGTGCGCCTCGTGCGCGTAGCATGAGATAACTCGTGCACTCACCCATCGTTCAAGAGCCTCGTGTCGCGCGGGCGTCGCTCCCGTCGAGCGGGTCCCCGGTGGCCGAGCTCTCGGTCCTCGAGTGCGACCGAGACGGGCAGCGCGTCGCGCTCCCCTATGCCGAGCTTCAGATCGTCGCGCGCTTCGGGGTGTCGGCTCGTGGCGGTTTGGATGCGCACGCGATGGGCGTGGGGCAGAGCGCGCGTCGCAAGATGCTTCGGCGCGGGCAGCGCAGCGTGATGGCGCGCCTTCGGCTGGGCGCGAGCGAGCGCGTGCTCGGCGTGTCGGCTCCGGAATTGACCGGACGAATCGTCGCCCTCGAAGACCTCTGGGGCAAAGCCGACACCGAGGACCTCTACGAGCGCCTCGCCGGGGCACGAGACACGGTCGCCGCGGCCGCCATTCTGGAGAGTGCCATCGTCGCGCGGTCCGCACCCGCCCAGGCGGTCCGCGCCCACACCTCGCTCGCCCTGGAAGCCGCGAAGCGCCTCGCCACGCGAAGTGCGAGCAGCGTGAGCGCCGTCGCCGACGAGCTCGGGGTGAGCGAGCGTCACCTTCGCCGCCTCTTTCAGGAGACACTCGGTGTCGGGCCCAAGGCTTACGCCAAGCTCACGCGCTTTCACCGCGCCCTGCGCGCCGCGCGGGAGAGCCGCCCGGCCGGTTGGGCCGGCATTGCCGCCGGAGCCGGCTATTATGATCAAGCGCATCTGATTGCCGAGTTTCGCTCCATTGCAGGAGTGACCCCGCGCGAGCTACTCGGCGAGCTGCGCACCTCGGGGTCCATCGGCCGAGTGTGACGCGCGAGGTTCGTCGCGCGCCCCAGCGCGGGAATCTGGCGATGATGGGAGCCGGAAACGGGAGCGGGAGCGGGAAGCGGCAAGCGAAAGCGTCACATTCCGCTGCGACATTCGGCGACGAATTCGCGCGTGTCGTAGCCGTGCAGTGCGCGTTCGGGCCCGCGAGTCTCTCCGTGCGCGACGATGTGGTGATCGTCGCGAAGTGGATCAGCGAGCGCCCGTGAAGATCGCGGTGCACTCCGGAACGCGCGCCCAAGCACGCTCGCGGATCTGGGCCACGAGCGCTGGACCGAAGAATTCGCCGCAAATGCGCGCCGCGGCCTCGACGTCGGGGAACACGTAGTCGGTGCGCACCCAGCGGCGCGAAAGCCCATGCGCGTGCTCCAGATGCGCGAAGTACTCGTCCATGCCCGGATGGACCCGTGGCGTCTCGTGGCCGGTGCCAAGCGTCTCGATGACCATGAGCGCACCGCCGGGACGCACCACGCGGCGCATCTCCGACAGCGCCGCGTCCACTTCCTCGCGCCAGCCCTCCGGCATCCAGTGACGAAAATGCCCGAACACCCATCCGGCCATCGCGACATCGACGCTCGCGTCGGGCAACGGCAACGAGCGCGCGTCCGCGTGGTGGATGCTGAACGGCACGCCCTTCTCCTGGTACACGCGCGCCTGCGCATCGCTCACTCGGTCGCTCATCGGCGCGACCTTATCGCAAGGGCGCGCGAACAGCTACGCGGACAGGGCCCCGTTTCGATTTCACCTTCGGGCGCGAGCGCGATCAGCCGGGCGGAAGCAAAGCGAGCAAGGCCCTCGCGCCGACCTTCTTGTCGACGACGAGCACGCTCCGGACCATCTTCGTGCTGCCGAGGAGCGCTTCGCCCAGCGCTTCCCCCGGGATGTCGAGGCGGCACGCGAGGAGGCGCTGCGGGTAACGGGAGAGGAGCGCGTCGCAATCTCGATAGAATCGCTCGCTGCCATCGTTCGCCAGGAAGAGGAGCCGCGACACGCGGGCGTTCTGCGGGCTGCCGGGGGTCTTCTCGTTCAGCGCGTCGAGGCCCTTCTGCTCGCTGGCCAGCTTCTCCCGCCGCCTGGCGTGACAACCCTGGTCCCGGCGATCACCGGCGGCCGCCCGAGCACGCAGGCACGCTCGGATCCCCCGGACGAGAGCGCCTTTGAACGCGTCCCGGGAGCGGGCGGGTGCGGGCGCGGGTGCGGGCGCGGGTGCGGGCGCGGGTGCGGGTGCGATATCTGTCTGTGTACGTTTTCGCGACCAGAGGGTCTGGGCGACGATCACGTGCCTTCGAGCCATCTCTTCACGGCCAGCGTGGGCACGCCGAGCTCCTGCGTGACGGCGCGAGCATCGAGGGCCGCCCGTCCGTTTGCACGCTCCGCGGCGAGCTCCCGAAGGGTCGTGGTCAACCAGCCCTCCTCGCTGGGTTCTTCCTGAGGCACGGGCCAGCTCGAGAGGGGCGAATCGACGAGGCGCTCCACGCAGGCGTGTTCGAGCGCGCTTTCGGGCGCGATGATCTCCGGGACACGGTGGCTCGCTTCGACGAAGGCAAGGAGTCCGGCGCGGAGCATTGGAGGATCGGAATAGGGCCCACCTGGGAGCTCGCCTCCGCGCAGGAGGGCTGCACGCAATCGCAGAGCTTGGACGTCGGGACAGGGGCCGATCAGGGATTCGAGGTGCCCCGCAATGGCCTCGATGCGGTCGGGATCCGGCCTCTCGCTGTGTGCAACCAGGTGTGCGGCGAGGAGGCCGCTCATCGGCTCGTCGAACGATTCCCCATTCATGATCTCGACGCACCGCGGAGAACGCTCCAGATCGGAGTGTTCGTCGCGCGACGAAAGCAGGTGGAAACCCGTGAGGACGTCACGAACGATCCTCGACATCGACGATGCGATCCCAGCAAGCGGCCACAGGAAGACGCGCATCGTCTCGAAATGAGGGGCATCGAGTTGGTCGTGCAATACAATTAGTGTCGACCACCCCGCATACAAATGGATGGCAACCTCGCGTTGCTCGGCGCCCGTGCAGCGCAGGGTATAGGATCCCGGCTTCATCCGCGCCGAAAAGATGGAGTCATACCGGTCCGCGTTGCGCCACTCGGCATGGCCGTCGAGTGGGATCGTTTTGCCACCTCCGCGGACCGACCATTCCTCGCCGACGTCCTGCTGCGGCGATGGGCTCATGATCGCATCCGAGGACGGAATGACGACGATGCGAAGCCGACTCGAAGCGTCGGCCCCATCAATGTCCAAATCCCAGGTGTGGGCATAACATGCCGCTACGGCGCTAATGACAGCCCCCGCAGGTATTGCTGGCCTCTGACTGAAGTCCAGCTCCGGTGAAGGGCGCGGGCAAGCCGGGAGTGTGAAGACGAATTGGGGACCGTAAAATGCGAACCATGTGATGGGCCGGTCCGCTCTATAATCGATATATTGGTGCTTGCTGCTCGCGACCTCGGCGATTTTATAGATTCCAGGCGACAGCTCGAGCTCCCAGGGGCCGCTGCTCGCGTCGCCCCTGCGGATCTCGTCACAGCCAGGACCATAAAGAACCATCTGCTCCTTGTTCCAGCCACAGAACGAGATCCGCAGTATCGCCGGGTGCGTCGAGCTACCGAACCGCGCCTCGGACGCGAGCCCGTCCAGCACCTCCGCGCGCTGGAACAAACCTCGCTCACGCGCCCGCATCTCGGTCGAAGCTTCGAGGTATCGCTTGAGCGAGGCAGCGGACACCATGCGCCCCTGTCCGAGCGCAGCGCCGCGGAGTCCTTCGACGAGCGCCTCTGTGAAGACCCCGCGCACCTCGCCAGCGGTGCGGGCCACCTCGTTGGCCGGACGCTGGAACTCCGTCGCATACGCCAGAAACACCCGGGGCGCGTGCGTCCGCTCGACGGGCCTGTCGAAATCGATCTTCGGCGGCCTCCCCACCGCACGCACCGCCCACACCCGACAGCAATCCAGAAAAAACGCGACCTCGTCGAACGCCCCGGAGCGGATGATGACATCGAGCCACGCATCCGAGCTGAGGGACGAGCGGCGCCGGAGCTCGGACCAATCGGCGAGGCACAACGCGAGATCGTGCGGTCTGTCGCCCGTGCACCCGTGCCCGCTGAAATAAAAGTAGAAGCGGCGTCCGCCCTCTCGTCGGGCCTGCTCGATCACCGCCTCGAGCGCGTCGTCGATTTCATCCCCGAGCGGGGAGAGCGGATCCGGGGTCGAGAGGATGGTGCGCACGTTCCTCGCCGACAATCCACCTCCACCAGGATCGAGGAGCCACCCCGCGAATGCCTGTGCGTCGGCGATGGCCCCGCGGAGCGAGCGGAGCTTGGGGTAGTCGTTCACGCCGACGACGAGCGCATGATCCTGCTCCGGCCCCAGCGACGAGGCGACCGCCGCGGGCCCGTCGCCCTCGTCTGCCAGCATCTCCCGTCGCTCTGACGTCATTCCCGCCGCGCGCGTCCTGGCCCGCCCTCACCGCTCACGCAGCGAGGACGTCGGAGTACGGATACGCGCCCTCCGAAGAGAAGGCGAGCATGATTCGCTCGGCCGGGATGCCCGCGCGCACCAGCGCCGGCGCCATTCCGCGCTCCGTCCCGTCCGCCTGAACCCAGATCTTGTCGCCGATCCGATCGATATAAACGAGACAGCCATGCACCCGGCGCCCATTCTCGCTCCCGACGATCATGAGCAGGTAATGGTCCGACTCCCGATCGAACACCGTCACCGTATCCACGTTACCGTGGGCATAGGGGATGGCAGCATATTCGGAGAGCACCTTCTCGATCACTTCGCGGTCGGTGGCTCGGGTGTCCATCGTTCGATGACCTCCGTCTCGGTGTTGATCGTGCAGTTGGTCTCGGGCCGGCATCTCGCGGCGAACGTACCACGATTGGGAGGGACCCGAAAGCGGCAGCAACCCGCTCGCATACTTGTCCGAGCCGTCCGGCGCGGAGCGAGAACGGCAGCGGGTGCGGGTGAGGGAATTCCAACCCAAAACCGACCCCCACCCCCCCTCCCGAGACCTCCCGCAGGTCATCGGCGCAACATCCATCCCAGCACCCCCACCTCCCCGAGGTCCTCCCCTGACGATGGATGTAGGCGAATTTACCTACCGGAGGTCCCTCGCTGGGGGTTGATGCAGGCAAAAATACCTCGTGGAGGTCTCCAGGAGGGGGTCGATGTAGACAAAAATACCTCGGGGAGGTCTCCACGAGGGGGTCGATGTCGGCGTGACCACCGACGCGAGGACTCCGCCTCGGGGTCAGGTGCGCGCGCTCGTTTCGGCGTCCGACGAGAGCAGCTCCTCGCCCGTCTCCGGGTTCACGTCCGGGACCGAGCGGCGCGCCTTGAGATATTGCCCAATGGCATCATTCTGCCGGAGGATCGGGCCCATCAGCGCCTCCCGGCCCGCGCGATCCGCGTCGCTCTCCGACGGATACTTGCCGAGGATCATCGCCAGGGCCTGGAGCATGAGGTTCTGCCCCTTCGCGCGCTCCTCCTTCACCGTCTCGTACTTCAAGCCGTCGGCGGCGGGCGTCTCGAGGAGCTTCCGATATTCGGTCGCGAGCTCGGTGATATGCGTGATCATGCGGGTCAACCCGAACTCGGCCACCACGGGCGCCCATTTCGGTTGCTTGACCTCGTCCAGGATCCGGTCCACCTCGGCCGCCTGGTCCGGATACTTGGCGTTGGTCACGGCCGCCGCGCCGAGCGGGAAGAGGATCTGGAGCAGGGACGCGCCAGAAGCGGCGAGCGGGTCATCCGCCTTGGAGACGCGCACCTGCCGATCGATGGTGTCACGAAAAGACGTCATCGTCCCGTCGAGCGTGATATCGAGCTCGCGCAGCCCCGGGATGACCGGCGAACCCTGCGCCCGGCCATTCCACCTGGCCTCGATGACGAGCGCCTCTCGATCCTGCGCGACGCAAACGTCCGCGTGCGTCACGAGCCCGAGGAAACCCGCCGTGACCGCCTCCGCCCGCACCTGCCGCATGGAGAGCACGCGACGGCCCGGCGTGAACACATAAATGCCTGGAAATAGCGCCTGAAGGCTGACGTTCATGAACCGATCCTTTCCCAACCCCCGAAAGCCGCGGCGTAGGTTCGCCGACACGCGACCGGACTGTCAAGGGAAGAGCAACGCGGACGCGCGGCCGATCGGCCGAGCCTGCGCCTCCGCCCTCACGGGGCCCCGCTCACCTGGACGTCGCCCCGCGAAGAAGCCGGCGGCACGTCGACATCGAGGCCCTGCGCCTCGTCGGGCTCGTTGCGGAAGACCTTCTCCCAGCGCGCGATCACGACCGACGCCAGGCCATTGCCGATCACGTTGATCATGGTCCGCCCCATATCCATCACCTCGTCGACGGCGAGCAGCATCGCGATACCCGCCTCGCCCGGGAGGCCGAAGCTCGCGCACGTCCCCGCAATGATGACCAGCGTGGCCCTGGGCACGCCCGCGACGCCCTTCGACGTCAACATGAACGTGAGCACCATGGCGATCTGCTGGCCGAGCGAGAGCTCGATCTTCGCCGCCTGGGCGATGGTGAGGCTCGCCAGCACCAGATAAAGCGTCGAGCCGTCGAGGTTGAACGAATACCCCGTCGGGATGACGAAGCTCGCCACCCGGCGAGGCACGCCGAAAGCAACCATGTCCTCGAGGAGGCGCGGCAACGCAGCCTCGCTCGAGGCCGTCGAGAACGCCGTGACCGCGGGCTCCCGGATCGCCCGGATGAATTCGATGACCTTGATCCCGCAGATCACCATCACGGGGACGAAGACCAGAAGGAAAAGCACGGCCAGCGCGAGATAGAGGCTCCCCACCAGGGCCGCGTATTGCTTGAGGAGGTGAATGACGGCAGGCCAGCTCTTGATCGTCTTGCCGTCGACCACGTGGCCCGCGGCCATGTGGCTGACGTTATAGGCCATCGCCCCGAAGACGCCGATCGGGGTCAAGCGCATGACCATGTCGGTATACTTGAACATGGCCTGCGCGACGGTATCGAAGAAGATCAGGAGCGGCTTGCCCCTCTCGCCGATACGCGTGAGCGAGATGCCGAAGAGGCTCGCGAAGACGACGACCGGCAAGATGTCGCCCTTGGCCGCGTGCTCGATGAGGTTCGACGGGAACAGGTGGAGGGCGATGTCCCAGCCGCTCTGCGCCTGCGCGGGCGTGACGGACGACTGGGCGCCGATGTCGAGCGGGAGGTGCTCGCCGGGCCGGAGGAGGTTCGCGATGGCGAGCCCGATGATGAGCGCGAAGGTCGTGACGATCTCGAAGTAGAGCAGCGCCTTGCCGCCCATCCGCCCGACCGCCTTCAGATCACCGGTCTGCGCGATGCCGACGATGATCGTCGAGAGG
This sequence comes from Polyangium spumosum, assembly GCF_009649845.1. Taxonomy (NCBI): domain Bacteria; kingdom Pseudomonadati; phylum Myxococcota; order Polyangiales; family Polyangiaceae; genus Polyangium; species Polyangium spumosum. Next base: position 67,311 of record NZ_WJIE01000022.1, on the reverse strand, counting down.
AGCAGGGGCACGATGAGCCCCTTGATGAGCAGGATGAACGACTTCGAGCAGAACCGGAAGAAGTTGTAAGCCCAAGGGTGCGCGTCCTGCGGGAAGAAGCCCCCGATCACGACCCCGAGGCCGAGCCCCACGAATACCCAGAATGTCTCGCGGCGGTACCATGGCTTGCGTTGAGCCGTCGGCATACGTCTTCCCTCGCCCCCGTTTCCTGATCCCGGGCGCACGCTACCACAAAGGCCTCAGTACAGCGAGAGGTTCGTAAGGCCCCCAGGAGAGGGCATGCGCCTCCATGATCCATGGTATGGTTGGTCCTCAAACCATGCTTTACCCGGGATCGCGACCTCGCCGAGAGCAAAAAAGCGTCCATTCCCGTGCCCTTGCCATCGGAGCGACGGCCATCGCCCTGTGCCTCGTGACGGCCTCATCCCACGCACAGCCCGCGAGCGAGCCGCCGCCCGAGATGACCATGCCCGCGCCGCGCGGGCCCACGATTCCCCCTTATCCCGAGGGCGCGACGGGCGACGCGGACGTCATGCTCGCCATTCTGGTGCGCTCCGACGGCAAGGTCACCGAGGCCCGGGTGATCGAGGGGCCCGAGCCCTTCGCCAGCGCCGCGGCCGCCGCGGCCTCGTCGTGGGAGTTCGAGCCGGCCCGCCGCAATGGAAAACCCATCAGCGCCCGCATTCGTTTCCTCGTCACGTTCCGCGCGCCCGCCCCCGCCCCCGAGGAGCCCCCGCCCGTCGATCCGCCCCCCACCCCGCCACCCCCCACGCCCGCCCCCGCGGTGCCTCCTGCCAAACCCCCGGAGCCCGAGCCCATCGAGGTGCGCGTCCAGGGCGAACACCAGGCGCCCACGACGCGGACGATGTCGCGCGTGGAGGTCCGCCAGCTCCCCGGCGCCTTCGGCGACCCCTTCCGCGCCATCGAGGCCATGCCCGGCGTCACGCCCATCGCCTCCGGCGTCCCCTATTTCTTCGTGCGCGGCGCGCCGCCGGGCAACATTGGTTATTTCCTCGACGGCATCCGCGTCCCGCTCCTCTTCCACGTCGCGGCGGGCCCGAGCGTCATTCACCCCGGGCTCGTCGATCGCGTCGACCTCTACCCCGGCGGTTACCCCTCGCGTTTCGGCCGGTTCACCGGCGGCATCGTCACGGGCACCGTCCGCGAGCCCGAAAAACGATTCCACGGCGAGGGCAACATCCGCCTCTTCGACGCGGGCGCCATGGTCGAGGCGCCGTTCGCGAACGGCCGCGGCGCCGCGCTCGTCGCCGGCCGGTATGCGTATCCGGAGCTCGCCCTGAAGGTGTTCTCCCCGGGCGTCGAGCTCGGCTACTGGGATTACCAGGCGCGGCTGCATTACGACCTCACGCCCTCGGACCGCATCGGCGTGTTCGCCTTCGGCTCGCACGACTACCTCGCGACGATCGACGAGGACGACGGCGAGAAGGAGACCGTCGTCGCCGGCCAGTTCCACCGCGTGGATTTTCGTTACGATCGCAGGCTCGGCGAGCACGGCAAATTGCGCCACGCGATCACGCTCGGCTACGACGAGAGCCAGGCCCGCGGCGGCGAGAACGCCGGCAAGACGTGGGTGCTCGGCTCGCGCACCGAGCTCACCTTGCGCCCTTCGGACAAACTCACCGTGCGCGCGGGCGCCGACGCCTGGGTCGAGCGCTTCGAGATCGACATCGAGGAGAACGACGACGACGCGCCGAGCCCGAACGACCTCGCGCTGATGCGTCAGCTCACGAGCCGCGACGACTTCACCGCCGCGATATGGGCCGACGCCGTGATCCGCCCCCATCCCGCGCTGGAGATCATCCCCGGCCTGCGCTCCGACATCTTCACGTCCGACGGCGTCGCCCAGGCGACCTTCGATCCGCGCCTGTCGAGCCGCCTCGAGCTCGGCAAGCGCCTCACGCTCCTCAGCGCGTTTGGCGTGACGCACCAGCCCCCGAGCTTCCTCGGCGCGGCCCCGGGCCTGCAGATCGGCGGCCTGCGGGGCGGCGTGCAGACGGGGCTCCTGTCGAGCGCGGGCGTCGAGATGAGCTTGCCCTTCGATTTCACCGCCACGGTGACGGGTTTTCGGGGCGCATTCTTCAACCTGAGTGATCCGATCGGCAATCGCCCGCCCGGGACCGAGCTCGGTTATGCCCGGCAGGCGGAGCTCCGGGGGATCGGCAGCACGTACGGCATGGAGGTCTGGCTCCGCCGCAGCCTGACGAAGCGCCTCGGGGGGTTTCTCTCGTATACCCTCTCGCGCTCGCTGCGCCACATCGGGAACCAGACGTTCGAGTCGGCCTACGACCGGAGGCACGTCCTGAACCTCGCGGCCTCCTACGACCTCGGCAGGAACTGGAGGATCGGCGGACGCGTCGTCTTTTACACGGGATCACCCATGATCCTCGATTACCGCGTCCGCCGCCGCGACCTCGGCCTGCCGGACGACCCCGACGACGGCCCGGATCTCCCGGACACGCCCGAGGAGCACGCCCAGCGCGAGCAGATCCAGAAATTGCTCGCCGCCTACGTGCAGAGCCTGAACCTGCCCGACCGCCTGCCGAATTTTTTCCGCCTCGACGTGCGCCTGGAGAAACGCTGGGTCTTCCCGAACGGGCGCTGGCTCTCGTTCACCGTGGAGGTGCTGAACGCGACCGCCGGCAAGGAGGTGACGCAATACGAATGCACGTTCCAGGATGGATGCGCGCCCGAGGAGATCGGGCCGCTCGTGATCCCGAGCATCGGCGTCGAGGGGGGATTTTAGGGTATCAGGGCCCGAGGACGAGGTATCGGACGCCGATGTCGCTCGTCGCGTGGAACTCGTAGAGCGCGACGTGAATGCGGCCCGCCCCGTCGCGCTCGAACGTGGCGCCGATCGGGGAGAAGCCCTCCGCCACGACGGCCTGCGAGAGCCCGAAGCTCGGATCCCGCGAGGCCACGACGAGCTGCCCCGCGGAGGGCGCGTCGAACTTCGAGCGTGCATAAAAGAGCCGCACGGAGGCCGCCCCGTCGGTGACGATCCCGAGCGGGATCACCGTGGTCCCCGGCTCGACGGGCTCGATGGGCCACTGCGTCCAATGATGCTCCCCCGTGCGCGTCGCGTACGAGAGCTCGAGCTCGGGGCCCGGGATTTCGGGTGGAACCGGAGTCAGATGAAGGACGTGCGGTCTCCCCTCGGGGTTCACCTCGTCGGCCGCGGTCACCGCCAGCGCGGGGCGCTGCAGGTCCGCGAGCAAGCTGCCCTCGAGGGGCAGGAGAATCTCGTCCGGGAGCGGCGGCGCGTGCCAGTGGAGCGCCCACGCGCCGCTCTTGGCCTCCCACGCCACCATGTGCGGCACGCCCTCGGGCGAGACCGCGACCGCGAACGGCGAGGGTGTCCCGCCGAGCGCCTCGACGTTCCAGGACGAACCATACCTCCCGAAGAGGAGCTCGTCGCCGGGTCCACGAAAGCCGGCGAAGAGCTCGCCGTGTTTGCCGAGCGCGAATCCCCGCGCGAGGTGCGTGCCGGCCGCCGGGACATCCGCGACGAGGACCCACCCCTCCGCCGTGAACGACCAGAGCGAAGCCCCGAACGCCCCATCATTGACGAGCGCGACCGGCAAACCCGCGCCGACCGACACGAGCCCGGCCGTGGCCATGGCAAAAGGTGTCGGGCTCACCTGCCAGTCGCCCGGGGCCTTGCGTGCCGCGTAAAACCCATTGTACTGTCCATTCTCGGCCGACGAGAAGAGGATTTGCGGCTGGCAGGACGCGCCGAGCGAGAGCGCCGGCGCGTCGTTCCGGAACGCGGGCGGGACGGGGAGCAGCTCGTCGTGGAGGACCTGGCAAGGCGTCGCACCCGGGCCGCAGAGCGGCGACGGTGGCCCCTCCGGCCCCTCGGCCGGCACACACGGCGCCGAGGGACCTGCGCCGAATCCGCCGGCGCCGGACGATCCGCCGCCAATGCCTCCGTCACCGCCGCTCCCGCTGCTCGCCGCGGTCGAGGTGCTGCCGCCGGTATCGACCACGGAGCCGCAGCCCGCGAGGCCGGAGACGAATACAAACAAGGCAAGGTGGGTCTTCATCGGCCGATCTCAGCGCCGCTCCAGGATCACGAGGCGCTCCCATTCGAATATGCCCTCGTACTCGCTCGACCAGTACCGCCGGGACCATTCGTCCGCGCCCTCGTCGCTGGAGACGAAGAGCCCCGCCTCCCGGCCGAGCGCGGCGACCTCCTCGGGCGTGACGAACCCACGAATGGGCTCGCCGATCACACGCGCCAAGACCCGCCCGCCCGCGAGCAGCGCCCGCTCGAGCCATGGCTCCCGCGGAGGCACGTACGTGAGCGCGATCCGGCTGCCCGGCGCGCTCGCCGCGCCCACGGCAGAGAGCGTGCCGGCGATGGCCGCGCGCGTCAGATACACCGTGACGCCCTCCCATATCCAGAACGAGGGCTCGTCCGCGGAAAAACCTTCCCGCGCGAGCGAGGCGCCGAGCTCGTCACGCTCGAAATCGACGGACACGAGCCGCACCTCGCGCGCCCTGGGCTCGATCCGCGCGCCTCGCAGGCGCGCTCGTTTGTCGCGCTGCGTGCTCGGGTGATCCACCTCGAACACGGCCGCGCCCGCGAGCTCGTCCATCCGATACGCCCGGCCGTCGAGGCCCGCGCCGAGCACCACGAGCTGCCGCACGCCCCTCGAAAGGGCGTCGCGGAGCGCGTCGTCGATCGCCCGCGTCCGAAGCGCGACGTGGTACGTCATGCCGAGCGACGCGAGCCCGAGCGCGTGATGTACGCGCTCGGCCGAACGCTCGGAGGAGGCGCGAGAGGCGAGGCGCGCCGCGAACGAGAGGGGCCGCGGGAGGATCGCGCCCGCGATGGGATCACGCGCCACGCCGACAGGCTCCGGCAGCTCGGTGTAGAGCGCCCGGATCGTGGCCACGCCCATGGATGTGATGCTGGGACGACCGTCGTGCACGTACCTGAGATACCACGAACACGAGGCTTGCGCGCGGGCGTCGCGCGGGTGCATGATGGGCTCGATCGAAGGGCGAGCGTAAAGGCACCCCGATGGACGTCGTCCTGTCGAAATCGCGGCTCCGGCCCCTCCTTTTCGTGCCCCTCGGCCTCGTCGTGCTCGCGGGCGTGCTCGTGGAGGTGCTCCGGCCGGTCTATGGGCTCCCGAGCCGCTCCGGGTTCGTGCCATTTTTCTCGATGAGCTACGAGGGCAACGTGCCGACGTTCTACACGTCGGCGCTCCTCGGGTTCACCTCGCTCCTGCTCATGATCGCCGCCGCGGCCGCGCGGCGAGCGGGCGAGCGTTTCGCCGCGCACTGGTGGGTGCTCGCCGCGGGTTTCGCCTACATCGCCGTGGATGAGGTGTTCCAGTTTCACGAAATGGCCGGCACCTTCTTCCAGCTCTCGGGCGTCCTCTATTTCAGCTGGGTGATCCCGGCCGCGATCGTGGTGCTCGTCGTGGGCCTCTCGTACGTGCCGTTCCTGCGCCACCTGCCGCGGCGGACGAGCCTCCGGTTCCTCGTCGCGGGCGCCATTTACGTGGGCGGCGCGGTGGGGATGGAGCTGCCGCTCGGGTACTGGACCGAGCAGCATGGCTCGCACAACCTCGGCTACGGCCTCATCGACGCGGTCGAAGAGTCGCTGGAGATGCTCGGGATCAACCTGTTTTTGCTCTGGCTCGTGGACCACCTCGCGGAGAAGGGCGTCACGTTGCGCTTCGCCGCGGCCCCCGAAGCGCCCGCCGAGCCCGCAGCCGAGGCCGCGGACGCGCCATGACCACGCAGAGCGCGACGATCAGCCCCGAGGGCGTCACCAGGGCTCGATCCGCCTACATCGCGGGGCCCGTCTACGATTGGGTGTTTTTCCTGCTCCCGCCGATCGCCTCGGTGCTCGTCGGCGCGCTCGTCTCGGGCACCTGGATCGCGGACGATCGATTCTGGCTCGCCGGCAAGCGCGTCACCTGGAGCGCGCTCCTGCTCGGCGTCGTGGTGAACGCCCACCTCGTCGCGGTGTTCGTCCGCAGCCACCTCAACCCGGACGTCTTCCCGCGCCACCGCTTCCGCTTCCTCGTCGTCCCGATCGCCGCGTTCGCCGCGATGATGACCTCGATGTGGGCCGTGGTGATCACCACGGTGCTCGTCACCTTCTGGGATGTTTATCACTCGGCGCTGCAGACCTTCGGCCTCGGGCGCATTTACGAGCGCAACCAGGGCAATGACCCCACGGCCCTCCGCGGCCTCGATCTCGGCCTGAACCTCCTCCTGTACGCGGGCCCCATCGTCTCTGGCGCCACGATGCTCACGCATTTCCAGAGGTTCGAGCTCTTCGAGGACGTCGGCGCCCTCTTCCTCACGGAGATCCCCGTCGTGATGGCGACCCACCAGCGGAGCGTCGCCCTGGCCGTGATCCTCGGGGGAGGCCTCTTCCTCGCCTATTACGTGCTCGCCTACGTCCGCCTCGCGCGGCGCGGCCACGCCGTGAGCTTTCCGAAGGTGTTTTTGCTCGTCACGACGGGCATTTGCTCGATCTGGGCCTGGGGCTGGAACCCCTTCGGGCAGGCCTTCCTCATCATGAACCTCTTCCACGCGGTGCAGTATTTCGGCCTCGTCTGGTGGTCGGAGCGGCGCGTGCTCGTCGAGCGGCTCGGGCTCCGGCGATCCCGCGCCGGCGCGCCGATCGCGGCCGCCGTGTTCGTCAGCGTGACCCTCGCCTACGGGGCGCTCGCCGAAATCACGTCCGACGAGAGCCGCGCCATGTGGAGCCTCGTCCAGACCGTGGCCCTCATGCATTTTTTCTACGACGGCTTCGTCTGGTCCGTCCGCAAACGACAAATCTGATGTCCCGGCACGGGGAGCCGGCCACTGACCATTCCAGTGACCAGGCGTGATTGTCACCCCGCGCAGTCTGCCGAGTCGAAAATGGCAAGGATCCGGCGTCGTGGATATCGCGCGGCGGCGGGAATCTGGGTAGGATGTCCGGGATGCGACTCGAAAAGCTCCTGCACTCCACGTTCGTCGCGCTCACCCTCGCCGCCGTGGCGGCGCTGCCCGCGTGCTCGAAGAAGGAAGACAAGATCGAGGCCGAGGTGACGGCCGAGAACATCGCGGCCGACGACGCGATCACGGAGCAACACGAGGCGGCGACCGTGACCTGGGCCGTCGCGCCCGAAGGCAAGGTGAAGGCCCGCTTCAAGACGCCGGACGGCCAGCCGCTCGACGACAAGGTGACCGGCACCGTCAGCGTCAGGCCCGCGCGCAAGGGCGCCGAGCCCGTGAGCGCGAAGCTCGTCTTCGACGCGAAGGCCGGCGTCCACACGGCCGACATCCCCAAGCTCGAGGATGAGCTCACCGAGGTCAGCTACGACGTCCAGGTCGAGGGCAAACCCCTGAAGAGCACGCTGTTCGTGCCCAGGGGTGGCACGCACGAGCTCGTCGCGACCGCGAAGCTCAACGCCGAGGTGAAGATCCCCGAGGGCAAGAAGGGCCCGAACGGCGGCGTGCTCCAGGTCGCGGGCGACGATCTCCTGGAGATCGCGGCCGACGCGAAGACCGGCGAGACACGCGTCTACGTGCTCGACGACGAACTCAAGCCGATCCCCGTCGGCAAGCGCAAGGTGAAGGTCGCGGTCGTGGCGAGCGCGCCGGAGTACGTCGAGCTCGCCCCGGAGCCGAAGGGCCTCTTCTTCACCGGCAAACTCGTGGTGAAGACGAACCCGCACAAGCTCACGGTCGTGCTCCACCCGGAGGACGCGTCGCCGCCCGTCACCGTGCTCTGCGGCTGGCACCCCGGCCACGTCGTCGTCGTGGGCCCGAGCGCGCCCGTGGTGGGCCTGTTCGTCGTGGCGAACTGGGCCCCGGTCGTCGTCGTCCCCACCCCCGGCGTCATCGTCGTCGGCAAGGGCAAGGGCAAGGGCAAATGGAAGTGGAAGCACAGGGGCAGGGGCCCCAAGGGCGGCGTTCACATCCACTTCTGAGACGCTCGACGCGGGCGTCGTCCCGATCGCCCTCCCCTCACCCCTCCCTCCCCTTCCCCCACCCTCAAGAAAACACCTCGCGCAAGAGCGCGTCGGTCGCGACGGGCTTGACGTAGTGCCGGGAAAAACCCGCGTCGAAGGCGCGGCGCTTGTCGTGCTCCTGGCCGTAACCGGTCACCGCGACGAGCGTGAGGTCGTCCCCGTGGGCCGCGCGTAACTCGAGCGCGAGCTCGTAACCGTCCATCACCGGCAAGCCGATGTCGAGGATGCCGATCTCGGGCCGGAACACCTCGGCGACGGCGAGCGCCTGCGGGCCGTCGTGCGCGAGCTCGACCTCGTGGCCATGGCTCGTGAGCACCTCGGCGAGCATCTGCGCCGCGTCCAGGTTGTCGTCCACGACGAGCACGCGCCGCGCCTCGCCGAGCCGCGGCGAGACGAGCGGCGGCAGCTCCGGCGAAGACGCGCGGCGAGGCGAGAGCGCAGGCAGGCGCACCTCGAACTCGCTGCCCTTCCCGGGGCCCTCGCTGCGCGCGTTCACCACGCCCCCGTGCAGCTTGACCAGGCTCCGGACGAGACCGAGCCCGAGCCCGAGCCCGCCGCCCGCGCGATCGGCGCCGCGCGCGCCCTGCACGAAGAGGTCGAAGATCACCGGCAACATCTCGGGCGTGATGCCGCAGCCGTCGTCGCGCACGGAGAGCACGACCTCGGCCCCCTCGCGCCGCGCCGCGACCGCGATGTGCCCGCCCGCGTCCGTGTACCGGGCCGCGTTCGTGAGCAGGTTCGCGAGGACCTGCGCCATGCGGGTCTCGTCCACGTCGACGACGAGCCCCTCGGCCGGCACGTCCACGCGGAGCTCGTGCCGCTTCTGCTCGAAGAGCGGGCTCGCGATCTCGATGGCGCGCGAGAAGACGCGGGCGATCTCCAGGGGCCGCGTGCTGAGCTGGATCTTGCCACGCGTGATGCGAGAGACGTCGAGCAGGTCGTCGACGAGCGAGATGAGGTGCTGGACCTGCCGCTCGATGACCTCGCGCTCGCGCTCGATGCCGCTCGCGCCGCCCTTGAGGCGCATCAGGTAGAGCGCCGTGAGGATCGGCGAGAGCGGGTTCCGGAGCTCGTGCCCGAGCAGCGCGAGGAACTCGTCCTTGCGCCGATCGGCGTCACGCGCGACCTCGTAGGCGCGGCGCAGCTCGGACTCGGCCTGCTTGCGCTCGCGGATGTCCATGCAGATGGACAGGCACTGCACGCTGCCGTCCTCGTGCGCATGCATGAGCGCCCGATCGAGCGCGACCGCGCTCGTCTGCACGAGCTCCTCGACGATCGAAGCGCCCTCCTCGTCCGGCGCGTCCTCGGCGCTCCAGCCGAAGATGAGCACGCCGAGCGCGCAACCCCGCGCGACCAGCGGGGAGCAGAGCACCGAGCCCGGCAAGGCCGCGCTGCCCCAGGCCGCGGGCGAGAACCGCGCCTCGATCGCGGCCCTCGACGGCAGCCACAGGCGCTCGCCCGTGCGGAAGGCGACCGTGAGCGGGATGTCCACGTCGAGCGGGAACGCCGGCCGCTCGCTCGCGAACGGCGCCTCGCCCTCGTGTGCGAGCGAGACGAGGCTCTGCCCGTCCCGCGAGGGGATCACCAGCATGGCGCGATCCGCCGCGAGGGCCGCGCGCGCGTCGCCCACGACCACGCGCGCGACGTCGAGCGGCGTGCGGGCGGCGGCGAGCGCGGCCGTCGTGCGGTGCAGGTGATCGAGCCGCCGCGCGAGCAGCGTGAGGTCGGCGCGAGCCTTCCGCTCGGCGCCTTCGAGGCGGGCTCGATCGAGGGCGAGCGCGCACTGGCGGCCGAGCGTCACGGCGAGCGCGCGGTCCTCCTCGGAGAAGCGCACGTTGCTCGTGAAGCTGAAGCCCAGCCCGCCGAGGACCCGATCCCCCACGATCAAGGGGACCGCGATGCGCGGGCCTCGCGGGCCGATCGTGGCCCGCCTGGCGGCGTCCGGACAGATGGCCGCCCACTCCGCTTCGGTCTCGAAGAAGACGGGCGCCCGCGTTCGTACGGCCATCGCGATCGGCGTCGAGGCGTCGAGCGGGTGCCGCCGCCACGACGAGAGCATCTCCTCGGACATCCCCTTCACGTCGAGGATCACGAGCGTATCGTCCTCGATCAGCGCGACGAGCGCCGCGCTCGCCCCCAGCGCGGCCGCGCCGAGCTCCAGGATCACCTTCGCGACGGCGTCCTCGCTGGTCGCCGTGAGGAGCGCGATCGTGATCTCTTCGAGGCACGCGAGCCGCCTCCGGGCGCTGCAGGCGTGCGTGTCGCCTCGCGGCGCGGGAGCCCGGCTCTCCTCGTGGCCAACCGAGGATCGAGCGTCCGAGGTGAAGAAGAGGTCGGTCCCAGAATCCCCCTCCCAATGTCCAGCACGATCCATGATTTGCGGGAGATTCTTCCCCGCTCGGGGCCAGGCGCGAAACCCGTGAAGATCCTGAACCTACGTCGGGGAGTTCCGGAGCGGGCTGATCCGGTACCTCGACGCCCGCGTCGGTCGCGTCGGTCGCGTCGAGGGGCGCCGGCCGCCTCGGGCCCGGCTCAGAACTCGCATTGGTTTGTCGCGGAATTACAATATGAACCGGCGGCGACGAACGGGCAGACGTCGCCGAAGTACTGCGTGCAGGGGATGCCGCAGGCGAACGCGGTGTGGGTGTAGCAGACCTGCCCGCCGGGGCAGTCGGCGTCCGAGGCGCAGCGGCAGTTGAAGTCGTCGGGGATCCCGTTGCCGTTCTCGTCGACGCCGTCGCAGCACTCGGTCACGTAATAATCGCTCGCGCTGCAGTCGTCGTCGGCGCAGTCGACGGTCCCGTCGCAATCGTCGTCGAGGCCGTTCTTGCAGGCGGCCGTGCCGAACTCGGGCTTGCCGGGCCCGCCCCCGAGGCACGTCGCGCAGAACCCGACGCTCGTGCAATCCGGATCGGCGCAATCGACGTAGACGTCGCCGTCGTTGTCCTTCCCGTCGTCGCACTTCTCCTTGGGGTTCGGCTCGATCTCCACGTTGAGCACGAAGGGCCCCTCGTTCGCGCCGAGCTCCGGGTCGATCGTGTATCCGTCGAGGAACACGTAATACGTGCCCGGATAGAGCAGCGTGAACTCGAGCTTCGCCGACCAGGTGACGCCCGCGCTGTCGTCGTCGCAGCCGATCTCCTTGCCCGAGTTGCACTTGCCCGTGCGCACGTAGAGCACCGAGTCGAAGCTCGTCCCGATGGAGTCGAGGTAGACCCGCGACGGCTGGTTCAGCACGAAATAGAACACGGCCTCGCCCGCGTCCCCGCCGCAGACGCCCTTCGTCTCGCTCACGTTGCCCGTCGTGTCGCCCGTGTACGTCCCCGTGCCCGGGATGAGCTTCGGCGAGAGGCAGTTCGCCTGCTGGAGCACGCAGATCGGGTTGTTCGCGCAGTCGGGATCCTGGCAATCGACGAGCGTGTCGTTGTCGTCGTCGAGCCCGTTGTTGCAGACCTCGGGCTTGGGCGCGCAGTTCGGCGCGAAGAAACACGCCGGATCGGCGCAGTCGATCTTGTTGTCGCAGTTGTTGTCCTTGCCGTCGTCGCAGACCTCGGCCGTGCACGTCTGGCAGGCCGGCGAGACGAAGCAGCTCGGGTCGGCGCAGTCGACGAGCTTGTCGCAGTCCTCGTCGACGCCGCCCGTGCAGACCTCGGGCGAACCCGGCGGCTGGCAGGCGCAAGGGAAGACGCCGAAACAATCGGGATCGGCGCAGTCGACGAGCAGATCACAGTCCTCGTCGGCCTTGTTGTCGCAGAGCTCGGCCTTCGCCTGGCACGAGCAGGCGGTGGAGCCGAAGCAGTCCGGATCGGCGCAGTCGATGCTGCCGTCGCAGTCGTCGTCGAACCCGTTGTCACAATCGAGCCCCTCGCTCGGCTTGCAGCCGCACGCCGGCGTGCCCGCGCAATCGCTGTCGAAGCAATCGACGATCGTGTCGCAGTCGTCGTCCACGCCGTTCGCGCAGGCCTCGCCGCCCGGCGAGGGGACGCAGCCGCAGGTGGGCGCGTTCTGGCAGGCGGGATCCGCGCAGTCGGCGACGCCGTTGCAGTCGTTGTCGGCCGCGTCGGTGCATACCTCGGGGCTGCCCGGGAACACCTTGGGGTTCAGGTCGTTGCAATCCCCGCCGCCACAGGCGAGCGGGGGAAAGCCGTCCTCGTCGTCGTCGCGGGGCCCGTTCTGACAGACGCCGCCCACGCAGGTGTCGGTCGTGCAGGGGTCGGCGTCGACGCAATCTTGAGGCACGACACACGGCTCGGAGCCGCCCGCGCCGCCGACGCCACCCACGCCACCCACGCCGCCGACACCACCCACACCGCCGACGCCGCCCTGCCCCCCTGCGCCGCCGGGGCCCGCGGCGGACTCCTCCGGCGGCGTGCCGATGCCGGTGCGGCTGCAGGCCACGAAGGAGAGGCCCGCCCACGCGAGCGCCGAGAGCAGCGACAGCGCCCGTGCGCGGCCAGGGCGACGGCCAGGGAAGAGCGGCGACGAGCGGAGCGCGGATCGGTTGGTCGACATCGGGGTGCTCGCGGGAGGGCGCGCGCGGGCGTCCCCCGCGGCGGCCGCGCCGATGCTATCAAGCCGAGGCGCCTGCGGGTGAAGTTCATGGTCGAGCTCGCCCGCGGACGTCCCCACGCAAGTGCCGCACGAGGCCCCCATCCCCCCGCGACCGTCCCGACCTCACCCCGCGCGCGTGCTGCTCCGCGGGGCCGGGCCGAGCCTCGTGCTCGTCGCGGCCGCCGCGTGCGCGCAACGCGTGGCCCTGCCGCTCGCGGCCCTCTGGCTCGGCGACCGCGGCCCCCGCGACGCCCTCGTCCTGCTCGCGGCCGCCGCCGCGTTGAGCTTCGTCCGCGCGCGGGCCGCCGACGCCCTCGCCCGCGAGGTGCGCCTGCGCCTCGTCGACCTCTTCGTCGCGCCCCTCGAGCGCGGCGCGGTCGTCGGGATGCCGCCGCCGGCGATCACCTCCGCGCGCCTCTCCACGGCGCTGCCGGTGCTCGTGAGCTGGGCCGTCGAGGGCGTGGCCATCCTGCTCGCCGGCCTCGTCGCCGTGCCTGCCGTGACCGCGCTGCTCGTCTCCGCGCTCGGGGCCTCGGCGCTCGCGCCGCTCGCCTGCGCGGCCCTCGCGGGCGGGCTCGTCACGATGCTCGGCGCGTCACGCGTGGAGGCGGCTTGGTCGCTCGTCTTCGATCGATCACGCCTCCTGCTCGCGCGGGCCTCGGCGGGCTTCTCCGGCGCGGCCGAGCTCGTCGCGCATGGTCGCGCGCGGGCCTTCGTGGACGAGCTCCGCGCCGAGGTCGCCGCGTGGTCCTCGGCCGAGCTCCGCGCCCGCGCCACGAGCGCCGTCGCGGGCTGGGGCGCGCTGCTCGCGACGGTCGCCGCGGCCCTCGGCGCGGCCGAGCTGCTCGGCGCGACGGCGTTTCAGGCGGGCGAGGGGCGCGACGTGCACCGCTCGCTGCTGCTCGTGCTGGCGGCGATCCCCACGCTCCAGATGACGATCGCGGGCCTCGGCAATTTCGTCCACGCGCGCGGGGAGCTCGTATCGCTCGGCGACATGCTCGCGAGGGGCGCGGCGGACGGGCCTGCCGCGAGGGCAGACGCCGAGGGACACGCGCTCGATCCACGCGCCGAGATCCGCGTCGAGGACGTCGCCTACACCTATCCTCCGCGGGACGACGCGGCCGGGGCGGAGCGCACCCGCGCGCTCCGTGGCGTCTCGCTCGTGCTGCCGAAGGGCGAGAGCCTCGCCGTGCTTGGCCCGAACGGCGCGGGCAAGACGACGCTGCTCTACCTCCTGCTCGGGCTCGTTCGTCCGGACGAGGGGCGTGTCCTCGTCGGCGGCGAGGCGCCGGAGCGCCGCGCTTGGTTCGGCGATCGCGTCGCGTTCGTCTCGCAGGAGCCCTTCGAGCCACCCGACGCGACGATCGCCGCCTTCCTCCGCGCCTTCGACGCGGACGCGCCCGACGCTCGCCTCGCCTCTGCGCTCGACGAGGTCGGGCTCTGGGCCTCGCTCCGCGCCCGCGCCGGCTCCGACGTGGCGGCGCTCGCCTTGCGCCTCGGCTCGCTCTCGCGTGGGCAAGCGCGTCGGGTGATGCTCGCGCGGGCGCTCGTGCGCGAGGCCGACCTCGTCGTCCTCGACGAGCCCGAAGCGCACCTCGACGCCACGAGCGTCGCCGAGCTCGCCGCCCTGCTCCGCCGCCTCGCCGAGCGTCGCCGCGTCATCGCCGCGATCCACGATCCCGCCGTGCTCGGCTTCGAGAAACACGTGCTCCGCCTCTCCGCATGACGCCGCCGACGCCGCTCCTCGACCTGCTCCGCGATCCACGCGCCGTGATGCCCGCGCCGACGCCCGAGGCGCACGCCGAGGCGCTCCTCCGCGCGCACGTGCTCGTGTCGATCTCGCGCGCGCTCGTCTCGCGAGGCGAGCGCGTGATGCTGGTGAAGGGCGCGGCGCTCGCGCTGACGGTCTACCCTTCGGCTGCCGCGCGGCCGATGTGCGACGTCGATCTGCTCGTGCCACCGCGGCGGGAGCGGGTGGTGATCGAGGCGCTCGCGGGCGCGGGGCTCGAGGTGCACGAGCATCCTTTGCGCCCCAGGAGTCGCGTGATGCTCGGCGAGACGCAGCTCGTCGCGCGCGCCGGGCAGATGCGGCTGCTCGTGGAGGTGCACGGCACGCTCGACAAGATCGTGCCGCGGCCGATCGACGTGGCGGCGATCGAAACACGCGCGACGCCTGCGCCGGGGCTCCCGGGGCTCTCCTTGCCGTCGGTGGAGGATCATGCGCTGCTCGTGGCGCTACACGCGGCGGGCCACGAGTTCCGGCATGAAATGGCGTGGCTCGACCTGGAGCTCCTGCTGCGAGCGGGGCTCGACCGGCGGGTGCTCGTGGAGAGGGCGCGCGCGTTCCGGCTCGAAACGGTGATGTTCGTGATGCTCTCGACGCTGCGCGCGCTCGGGGCCGCGAGCGTGGATGCGGAGCTCGTGCGCGCGTTCGAGCCGGGGAGGCTGCGGCGCGTGGCGCTCGCGCCGTTCTACGACGTGGGAGCATTTCAAGTGCCGCGCACGAAGGCGGCGCTCGGGATCCGGTGGGTCGTCGGTCAGACGCCGCTGCGGGACGACCTCGCGGCCTGGATACGAGGGCTCGCGCGGTATGCGGTGGCGCGGGTGGAGGATCGGATCGGGAGGTGGTGACGAGGCGACGCTCGACGCCCGTGCGCGGTCGAGTGATCCTCGGCGCCGGAGGTTCTCCACCATGATCCAGCACATCACGAAGCGCATTGCGACCGGGGCTCTCGCCGTCGTCCTCGGGCTCGCGGGCGTGGCTTGCGACGACGGGGACGACCCGAAAACGACGGGAGGCGGAGGCAACGGCGGAAGCGGCGGAAGCGGCGGCAGCGGCGGCAGCGGCGGCGGATCGAGCCAGGGCGCGCAGTACGTCGACGCCGTCTGCGGCAAGCTCTTCGAGTGCTGCAACGCCCAGGACCTCGTGGCCCGCGTCGGCAATTCGGGCATCGTCGACTACGCGGGCTGCCGGATCCTCTATCGCACGTTCTGGGAAGGCGGCTACGAGCCCACGGTGAAGGAGTCGGAGGCGAGCGGGCGCGCCACGTTCGACGAGGCCGCGTTCGCCTCCTGCCTCGACGCGCTGAAGGGGCAGAGCTGCAACGACTTCGCGACGAGCCTCTCGGCGGGCTGCGACGATTTCATCATCGCCAAGGTCGAGAAGGGCGGCGCGTGCGCGCACGACTTCGAATGCAAGACCAAGGCGTGCGAGGTCCCGGACGGCGCGACCATGGGCACCTGCGTCGACGCCCCCGCCCCCGCGGCCGAGGGCGCGGCCTGCGCCGGCAATGACGATTGCGCCGAGGGCCTCTATTGCGACGGCCCCACCGACACGTGCGCGCAGAAGAAGCCCGACGGCCAGGCTTGCACGAGCAACAACCATTGCCAGAACGGCACCTGCGCCCTGGAGAACGGCATGGGGACGTGCGCCACGGTTTGCCAGGGCGGCGGCCCTGGGCCCGGCAGCATCGACGCCGCGCTCGAGACCGTGGGCGCGGCCTACGTCATCGCGGGGTGCAAGCGGACGTTCGCGTGTTGCACGGAGCAAGAGCGCATGGACTCCTTGTTCGACACCGAGGCCGAGTGCCGCCTCCTCACGGGCGCCTTCCTCGGCGTCCGGCTCGTGAGCATCCACAACGACGTCGCCGAGGGCCGCGTCTCCGTCGACCCCGAGAAGCTCGCGTCCTGCGCGCAGGCGTACGAGGCGCTCACGTGTGAAGAATCGGCGAAGGACCAGAGCGGCCTGGATTGCGAGGGCGCCCTCGTCGGCCTCGTCGCCGACGGCCAGAGCTGCACGGATCACGGGCAATGCGCGAGCAAATATTGCAACGAGCCGTCAGGCCAGCCGATGGGCACGTGCGCGGCGCTGCCCGGCGTGGGCGCCCCCTGCACGGACACGTGCGCGGAGTCGCTCTATTGCGCGGCCGGCACGTGCGCGCCGCAAAAGGTGATCGGCGCGGCGTGCGACACGACGAACGAATGTGTCGAGGGCAAGTGCGTGGCCGACGCCATGGGCGCGAAGAGCTGCGTGCTGGTGTGTGACGGCATCTAGGCCCGGGGCGTGCCCGCGCCCCATCACGGCAACCGCTCGGCGCGGGCCACATCGAAGAGCGGGAGCGACCCCTCGATCAGGCATTGCGCATTCGGCTCGCAGACCACCGTCCGCGGCTGCCCGTGGAGCCGCACCCGATCCCCCGCGCGGCCGCCGTTCGGGGCGAGGGACCAGGCGAGATCGTCCTGGGTGATCAGGTGCCCGGCGAGCGCGAAGAAACCCTTCGATCGGGCGAGCGTGCCTTCGATCCTCACCGCGGGCTTCTCGATCGAGGCCGCATCGATCCGCGTCACCTGCGTGAACGGCCCCGAGCGCATCTGCACCGCGACACCGTCCTCGTCTTTCGCGGGTGACGCCGCGACCTCGTGGACCTCCCCCTCGATACGCACGACGGCGCCGAGAAACCAATCTGCCTTGTCCGGATCCCGCCCCGGCGCGTCGGCGAGCGCCTCTTGCAGGAGCTCACCGTCGACGATGGCGCCTCCGACCTCGTAGCCGCCTTTCGTGGGCTGGACCATGCCTCGCGCCACGGCACGCGCGGGGGTGGGCGCGGCGACGGCGGTCTGCGGCGGTGGTGGTGTCTCCGCGGGAACGGGCACGACGGGGGGCGGCTCGGGGGGTGGCGCGGGTGTACACGCCGCCGTCATCGAGACGATCGCAGCGGCGAGAGCAAGCGGCGGCGGAACAAGAAGAGGTCGGTGGCGCACCGGGATACCGTAGACGTATCACGAGCGTCTCACAAGGCTGCGGCGGCGATACGGCCGATGGGCGACAGGGGGTGATTTTTCCCCCCTCTTGCTTCCAGCCTATATCACAGGGGGGGGCTTGCGGGAAGACCCATGACGTGCCGTAGAGTCGCCCGCCTCGGCCCGACGAGCTGGCCGACACCAGCACACGGGGCCATGGGAGGACGATATGAGCGCAATGGTATCGACGGACGGGCGTGAACCGACCGGAGGCGTGCAATGACCGGCCATGCGGTGGTGATCGCCGGAGGAGGTCCGACGGGGCTGATGCTGGCGGGTGAGCTCTCGCTGGCGGGCGTCGACGTCGCCATCGTCGAGCGGCGCACGAGCCAGGACCTCGTCGGCTCACGCGCGGGGGGTCTACACGCGCGCACGATCGAGGTCCTCGATCAGCGCGGAATCGCCGATCGGTTCGTCTCGCAGGGACAGTTGCACAAGGTCGTGCATTTCCACATCCCCCTGGACATCAGCGACTTTCCCACCCGGCACAACTACGTGCTCGCGTTGTGGCAGAACCATATCGAGCGCATCCTGGCCGGCTGGGTCGCCGAGCTCTCGGTGCCGATGTACCGCGGACGCGAGGTGACGGGCTTCGTGCAGGACGACACCGGCGTCGACGTCGCGCTGTCCGACGGACAATCGTTACGCGCGCAATGGCTCGTCGGCTGCGACGGCGGACGCAGCCTGGTCCGCAAGGCGGCCGGCATCGAGTTCCCCGGCTGGGATCCGACGACGAGCTGGCTCATCGCCGAGGCCGAGATGGCCGACGAGCCGGCCTGGGGCTTCCGCAACGACGCCGTGGGCACCCATGCGATCGGCAAAATGGAGGACGGGAAACGCGCGCGGGTGGTGCTGACCGAACCGCGGGTCGCCCCCGCCGGCGAACCGACCCTGCAGGACGTCCGGGAAGCATTGATCGCCGTCTACGGGACCGATTTCGGCATCCACAGCCCCACCTGGATCTCGCGATTCACCGACATGACGCGGCAGGCCGCGACCTACCGCGACAGGCGGGTTTTGCTGGCCGGGGACGCGGCGCACGTGCATCCGCCCGTGGGCGGACAGGGGCTCAACCTCGGCGTGCAGGACGCGGTGAACCTGGGGTGGAAGCTGGCGCAGGTGATCGAGCGGAGGTCGCCGGAGAGCCTGCTCGACACCTATCACGCCGAGCGGCACCCGGTCGCCGCGCGCGCGCTTCAAAACACGATGGCGCAAATGGCGCTTCGCCGCACGGACGACCGCACGAAGGCGCTGGGCGACCACGTGTCGGAGCTGCTCCGCATGGAGGAGCCTCGCAAGCGATGGGCCGCGGAGATGTCCGGCCTGGGCATTCATTACAACCTGGGCGAGGGACACCCGCTGCTCGGGCGCCGGATGCCGGATCTCGACGTGCTGACCGCCGACGGCCCGCGGCGGGTGTTCACGCTGCTGCACGATGCGCGGCCGGTGCTGCTGAACTTCGGCGAGCCCGGCAGTTTCGACGTCGCTCCGTGGGCGGATCGTGTTCGGCGGGTCGACGCGAGATACGAGGGTGGTTGGGAGCTTCCGGTGATCGGGGCGGTCGCTGCGCCTGGCGCGGTCCTGGTTCGGCCGGATGGATATGTGGCCTGGGTGGGAGACCGAATGCAGGTGGGGCTCGGGGAGGCGTTGACGACGTGGTTCGGACCGCCGGGGGCGGTGTAGCGTCCTCGACAGGAAACCGCCTACGTCCGCCGTTTACGAGCTCGACCGCACGTACGCAGCCACCAAGGGCGCGTCGCGCTCCAGCACCTTCAGGGCTGCGTCGGCGTCCATTCCGTTTGCGATCTCCTCCTCGTACCTCGCCAGGAAGCTCTGACGCAATCGCATCACGGCCGTGCCGCGGTCCAGCCCCAGGTGCTCGATCGTGAACGCTGCCTTCGCGCGCTTGCTCTTCGGGCAGGCCGTGGTGACCTCCAGCTCCAGCGCATTGTTCAACTGGAACCAGACATCACGCACCTCGTGCGGGTCGAGGATCTCCGCGTCGCGATTTCGCTTCCGGTTGTTCACTTCGCCGTCGGCATAACGAAGGTTACGCCACTCGTAGGCGAGCGCTCGTTGCTGCTTGCGCACCGTGGGGTCGGGATGATGTTTGCTGAGGTAATGGTCGACCTGGCCGCGCGCGATCCACATCGCCAGCCAGCCGCAGCGACACTTGAACGCTCTGCGCAGCTCCGGCTCGAACTGGCTCCAGAAATCCCTCGGCTGCTTATCCAGCCGCGACGCGTTGGCTTTGAGCCACCTCTTCCCTTCGCTACGGCAGCGCGTGTCGAAATCCTTCGGTTCGCGAGGACGTCGTACGCGAATCACGAACCCTCGACCTTCAGCTTCATGCGCTGCAATCCGAAGCGCCATACCGCCCAGTATGGATCGGTGGACGGGAGGAGCTCCGCGAGCTTTCGCTGGATCTCGCGCGCGCGGCGAGGCATCGCGCCTTCGCCCAGCAGGAACGTGTGCGCCTGCTCGAGGGCCTCCTCCGCTTCGGGAGAGCGAGCCTCTTGCAGCCCGAAGACCTCGCTCACGAGCCAGCCGGTCGCGTCACCGTGCTTCGTCCAGTCGATGCGATGAAGCTCCACGTGTCCTTCTTCCATTGCGAAGCGGAACAGTTGATCGCGCTCCTCCTCGAAGTGCGGCTCCAGGGAGGCGAGCACCATGGGCGAATGCGTGGTCATCAGCACCTGCACGCTCACGTCGCGCTGCACGTGCTCGATGGCCTTCAGGATCGCAGGCACGATGACCCGCTGCCACCGTGGATGCAGGTGCGCCTCCACCTCGTCCACCAGCAGCACCATACGCGTCTCGGGTGGGATTCCGCGGGATTCGCTGGCCTCACGGTGCTTCTCCCACGACCATACGAGCAGATAGGCCAGCGCGAGCACACGACGCATCCCCGCCGAAGCGTGGATCAGCGGCACCTCGCCATAGGGGAGCTCGAGCATCGGGATACGCCGCCCGTCATCGGGTTCGAGGACGCGCGGAGGGCCTCCCGGGCGCATGCGCTCCGACGGTTCGGGAGACAGAATTTCCAGCAGTTCGGTCAGGAGCCGGAACTCGTTGGAGGACGAATTCTGTTGCCAATCCCGCCAATCGCGGATCAGCCCCTCGCAGATCTTGCCAGGCGCATCGAGCGGCTTGCCGTCCCAGACCTCCTCCCGCGTAAAGTGATACGCGGGCGGCCGCTCGTGCTCCTCGTCCCACCAGTAGTTACGCGCTGGATCCCAGAGCGAGAATCCGCCGTCGATGCGGGCATAGAGCACCAGGCCCACGAGAGGCGGCCGGCCCTTGGAGCGTGTCCACTCCGTCGGCGACGCCCCGGGCTTGATCGTCGCAGACCCCTCGACGGCTCTGCGCCCGCGCAGACTCCAATGGATCGACGGTGAAGACATCTGCACGATCCCCTTGCGCGCGTCACGACGCAGGGGAACGGCCACCTTCCGACGTCCCATCGCGGGTCTGCCTGCCCAGGTTCGCGTGAGGATCCACCACGCCACGTCGAGCAGGAAGCTCTTGCCCAGCCCGTTGTCACCTGTGAAGACGTTCAACCGCTCGTCGAGCTCGGCCTCCAGCGGATCTACCGGCCCGACGTGGGTCAAACGCATGTGCTTCAGCACGACGCGCACCGTAGACAGTCGTCCATCGGCGTGATTCTGCCACCCGACCGCAGAGCGGGGCCAAGAAAGTTCGGCCCCACGCCTCACCTGGCCCCACGCCACCCATCCACCCACGCTCCTCACCCCGAGGAGCGCCCCCCGACGACCGTCAACCCCCGCTCCTCACAACGAGGAGCCACCCCGGACGCCCATCCACCCCCGCTCCCCACAACGAGCAGCGCCCCCGGACGCCCGTCCACCCCCGCTCCCCACGACGAGGAGCCTCCCCTGACGCACGTCCACCCACGCTCCCCACGACGAGGAGCCTCTCCTGACGCCCATCCACCTTCGCTCCCCACGACGAGGAGCCTCCCCTGACGCACGTCCACCCACGCTCCCCACGACAATCGTCGAATTTCTGCTCCCTCTGGAGACCGCTCCCGCGGGGAATGACATCCAGGCCGTGACCGAGGCGCTCGGGGCGCAGCAGGACAAGCGCTTTCCCGTGATCGAGGAGAGCCGGAAAGCCAAGAACGAACCGGCCGAAGAGCTCGAACCCGAACCCACGAGCACCACCCCCGCCGGCTACCATACGCCCCCGTGCCCTACCGCATCCCCTCCTGGGTCCGCGCCCTCCTCGCGGCCGATCGCCTCGCGCACCGCCTCGCCACCGCGCGGGAAGGCTTACGCGACGAGCTCCTCCTCGCCTGGATCCCCGAAACCGATCGCGCCGCCCTCACCGCCGCGCTTTACGCCCGCCAGCGCACCTACCTCCCCGGCGGACATCGCTTCGAGAGTGGCCTCTTCACCTGGGAGAAGCGCGCCCTCGACGCCCCCGCCTTTCCTCGTGAAGGCCGCGTCCTCGTCGGCGCCGCCGGCGCGGGTCGCGAGGTCGTCGCCCTGCTCGATCGTGGCTACTCCGTCACCGCCTTCGACCCCTGCGTCGACTTCGTCGAGAGCGCTCGTGCGCTCGTCCAGAATCGCCGAGCAAAGATCCTCCTCGGCTCCTACGACGACCTCGTCGCCGCCTCCGAAGGCCGCGGCGGCGCGCTCGCCTCGCTCGCCGAGCCTCCCTCCTTCGACGCCGTCATCCTCGGCTGGGGCAGCCTCTCGCACGTCCTGCCCGCCTCCGCGCGCCTCGGCCTCCTCCGCGCCGTCCGCACGCTCGCGCCACGCGCCGTCGTGCTCACGAGCTTCCAGCTCCGACACGACACCGAGGCGAAGACCGAGACCAAGGGCCGCCTGCGCGACGCGCTCCGGCGCGCCTTCACGACGATGGGCGCGCCCGGCCGCAGCGAGCCGGGGGACCAGTTCTTCCCGGATGGTGGATTCTTCTCGTATCTCTCGCCCGACGAGATCCCACGCGCCGCGTTCGAGGCCGGCTACGAGGTCGCGCTCTTCGAGGAGGGCCCCTACCCGCACGCCCTGCTCGCGCCGCTCCGGGCCTGAATGGCGCGACGCGCGGACGCAACGAAGTCTCGGCGCTCCCGTTGTGGTACGCTGGCAGGAGGAGAACGACGCGTATGGCCGACATCAAAGACAGGAGCGCCGAGCTCGAAGGCGAGCAGCTCACGCAGGGCGCCGAGGCCGAGGACACGCGCAAGCCCTACGAGCCGCCGCGCCTCACGAAGAAGCGCTCCGTGGCCCGCGCGACGCTCTTCACGCCGATGGGCCCGGCCATGACCGGCGTCACCATCATGGGGTAGGCGCCCCCCGCGCCCGCCCCGGAGTCCCCATCCCGCCATGGCCGTCACGTGGATCGCCTTTCACCTCACGGACCGCTGCCAGCTCGACTGCCAGCATTGCCTGCGTGATCCCGGCCAGAAGCCGAAGGACCTCTCACTCGCGACGATCCGCAAGGTCCTCGGCGAGGCGCGGCGGCTCTACAGCACCAAGCAGGTCGCGCTCACCGGCGGCGAACCCACGCTGCACCCCGAGCTCGAGGGCGTGCTCGACGCGATCGTGGAGCACGACTTCACCTGGCACGTCGTCACGAACGGCAGGCGCTTCGAGCAGCTCCTCGGCCTCGTGCACGACGACCCGGCGCGGCGCGCGCGGCTCACCGCCGTCAACCTGAGCCTCGACGGCGCCGACGAGGCCACACACGACACGATCCGCGGCAAAGGCAGCTTCCGCGACGTCATGAAGGCCGTCACCCTCTGCGCCGCGCACGGCATCCCGTTCGTGCTCCAGATGGTGCTGAACGCGCGCAACGTGCACCAGATCGAGGCCTTCGGCCTCATGGCCGCCGAGCTCGGCGCCACGCGCGCCTCGTTCTCCATGCTGCAAGCGACGGGCACGCACCACGACGAGGCGCTCGCCCTGCCGCCACGCGCCTGGCAAAACGCCCAGCACCGCGTCGAGCGCCTCGCCGCCGTGCTCACCTTGCCGGTCACGATGCCCGAGGGCTTCTACCGCGAGCAGCCGTTCCACGTCTGCGAGCCCATGAAGAGCGAGCTGCTCCACGTCGACGTCGAGGGCCGGCTGAACCTCTGCTGCCAGCACGCAGGCGTGCCGAGCGAGGGCCCCGCGCGCGACGTCGCCGCCGACCTCACGACGACGAGCCTGCTCGAGGCGCACCGCCGCTTGCTCGGCATCATCCACGAGACGCAGGCGGCCAAGCTCGCCGCCATGGCCGAGGGCTCGCTCGGCACGTGGGACCATTTCCCCTGCAACTGGTGCATGAAGCACTTCGACAAACCCCACTGGACGGACGAGGGCGCCCGCGGCCCGGAGGCGCAGCGGGAGCGGTGGCGCGGCGCGTGGGCGAAGAAGGTCGTCTTGCCCGTCGTGCGCTGATGCCCGCGCCCCTCGGAAAGCGCCTGCGCCTCGCCGCGAGCGCGCTCGCCTTGCGCTTGTCGTTACCCGCGCGGGCCCGGCGATCGAGCCTGCCCGCGCTGCTCGACGCCCTCTCGCGAGGCACGATCGAGCCCGCGCCGCTCGACGTGATCGACGAGGCGCTCGCGCGGGCGGACGCGCTCACCCATCACTTGCCGTTCGTGCCCGACACCTGCTTCTACCGCTCGCTCGCGCGTTTCTCGCTCCTGCGCCGCGCCGGGCACGCGGCTCGTTTCGTGATGGGCCTGTCGCGCCCGGGCGAGATCGAGGGGCACGCGTGGGTCGAGCTCGACGGCGCGCCGTACGGCGAAGAGCTGGATCCGGACCTCGTCGTGACGTACGCCTACCCCTGTACAACCCCCAAGGAGCCCACCGCGTGACCGAGCCGCGCCTGCCCAGGCCGAATCCCCAGGTGCTCTTCACCGAGCTCGACGACGGCACGGGCGTGCTCTTGCACCTCGACACGAAGTTCTATTTCACGCTGAACCCATCTGCCGTGATCGTCTGGAAGTCCCTCGCCGAGCCCACCTCTGGCCCGAGCGCCATCGCCGAGCGGATCACCAAGCTCTTCCGCGTCGATCACGAGACCGCGGCGCGCGACGTCGACAACGTGCTCGGCGAGATGCTCGAAGACGGCCTCGTCCTGCCCGCCTGACGCCCGATGAAGACCGCGGCGCTACACGGCGCGACGCTCGCCTGGACCACGGAGGACGGCGCGCCCGATCTCGTCACGTCCCTCGGCCTCGCCGAGGGGATCGGACACGCCGAAGGCCGCGGGCGTATCGAGATCATCCTCCGCCGCGCGGAAGGACCCTTCGCCTCGGATCCCGCCGCCGAGGGGTTCCGCCCCTCGTTTTTCCACGGCGTCGTGCAGGCCTACCGCGAGCCCGCGGGCGCGCCGCCGACGTTCCTGCTCTGGGATCGCAAAAGCCGCATCCTCGTCCCCCGCGGCGCCGCGCGTATCGAGGCTCTGCTCGCCGCCGAGGAGCTCGTTTTTGGCTCGGCCCGCGCGTCCCTCGAGATCGCGCTCTCGCTCGCCCTGCGCGACGTCGGCCTCTTCCACCTGCACGCCGCGGCCCTCGTCCGGCCTGCGCACGGCGACGCCGTGCTCGTCGTCGGGGGCGCGGGCGCGGGCAAGACGACGACCACGATCACGCTCGCGTCCGCGGGGTACGGCTTCCTCGGCGACGACGCGCTCCTGCTCGAAGACGGCCCGGCAGGCCCGCGCCTCTGCGCCTTCCCGCGCCCGTTCCACCTGGGCCCCGCGACGCTCGCCGCCTTCCCGCGCCTCGCCGCCCTCGCAGGCCCCACGAAGGCGCACGGTGACAAACGCGACCTCGACCCGAGAGGCGCTTTCCCCGGCCAATCCCTGCCCACCGCCGCGGCCCCGCGCCTCGTCCTGCACCCGCGTATCGAGCCCGATGAGCCGACCACGCTCACGCCGCTCGTGAAGGCCGAGGCCCTCGGCAACCTCGTCGCGTCGAGCGGCGGCCTGGTCATCGACGACGTGCCCCGAAAAACGGAGCACCTCGCCCTGCTCGCGCGGATCACGAACGGCGCGCGCCACTTCGAGCTGCGCATGGGGCGCGATCTGCTCGCGGATCCCGCGACACTCCCTGCGCGCGTGGAGGCGGTGTTCTAGAAGAAGAACTGCGCGCAGCAGCCCTCGGTGGCCGAGCAGGCCGGGGCGCCGGACGAGTTCGCGCCCGTGCACGAGCCGACCGACACGCCGTCGACGCTGCACTTGCAGGACGCGGTGCTGTCGCTGGTCGGAAAACAAGCCGTGTTCAAGGTGCTGCCGTTGCTGCACTCGGCCACGAGCTGGCAGGAGTCGTCATTGCCGCTGAGGATCGGGCCGTTGCAGGTCACGGATCCCCCGACGCTCACCGACGTCGTCATGGGCTCGCCCGCGCCCACGCCACCCGCACCGCCCGCGCCCGCGCCGCCCACGCCATCGTCGCCGCCGTTGCCCTCGGCGTCGATCACGACCTTGCCGCCACAAGCCCCGAGCCCCGCGAACACGAGCGCGACGATCCCCACGAAGCCAAGCCTCATCCGTTGCATCGCAGCATCCTAACCCGGACGGACGGGGCCGGCGAGGGGACGGACGCGCCGCCCCGGGTTCGTCGCCGCGCGTGCTCCTCGCCCCCGCCCGCGTTTTTCTGCGCTAGGATGGGCCCCGCTTCGGTGCAGCTCACAACGCTCCTCGCCCTGCTCTTCGCCGCGCCCGAGCCCGCGCCCGCCGCGCCCGTGGCCCCGCCGCCCGCCGTTTGTCCCGCGGGCACGAGGCTCGTGGAGGGGACGCATTACGAACACGTGCAGCGCCTCTGCACCACCTGGCGAAGGGGGCATTGTTATTCGTTCCTCCCCGGAATGCTGGCGCTCGAGCCCGTCGCCACGCCGGTGCGCGTGTGCATGGACGAGCACGAGTGGCCGAACCGCGAGGGCAAGCGGCCCGAGGTGATGATGCGGTTCGTCGAGGCCGAGAAGAAATGCGCCTCGGTGGGCAAGCGCCTCTGCAGCGAATTCGAATGGGAGCTCGCCTGCGAGGGCCCCGAGACCCTGCCCTGGCCCTACGGACACACGTTCGACGCGGACGCGTGCAACGCGTCGAAGGAGTTCATCCCCTACAGCGAGGCGAAGCTGAACCACGAGGAGAAACGCGTGCGCGAGGTCGAGACGTGGCGCCTCTACCAGGGCGAGACGAGCGGATCACGGCCGCGCTGCGCGTCGAGCTTCGGCGTGAAGGACCTCGTGGGCAACGTGGAGGAGTGGGTGTTGACCTCACGCAAGGCCTGGCGATACCGCTCGTCGCTGAAGGGGGGATTCTGGGCCAAACCCTGGGCCCATTGCCGCGGGACGAACGACTCACACGGGCCGATGTTCCGCTATTACGAGATCGGGTTCCGCTGCTGCAAGGACCCGGAGGAGACCGTCACGGAGCCGGTGCCGGCTCCGGCGCCGGCTGCGACACAGGAAATGACGCCGTCTCCGTAGGAATCTCGTCCTCTTCGAGCCGCCCCTCGACGCCCTTCGCGCGCTCGGGCAAAGGCGGCAGGTTCGCCTCGTCGTACCCGGGCGCGACCCAGAAGACCTCGGGCGAGGGGCGATAACCGCTGTACCAGCGCCGCTCCTCGACGCGGCCGTCGACATACGAAATGCGGAGCGTCGAGGTGACGTCGTACCCGGGCACGCCCTTCTGACGCCGCACGCGTTTCCCGGGCGGGAAATGTTCTTTCACCGTGATCCGTCGGACGAAATCGTACGACTGCCCGACGCCGTAGGCGTACTCGACCTTCGCGACCGGCGCGCCGCCGAGGATCTCGACGCGGATCTTCGTGGGTTCGGGCGAATACGCGTGGATCAGGATGGGGAACGGATACGGGTTCTGCAGCTTGAGGTCGACGAGAGGGAAGCTCACGGTCGCGTCGAGGCCGAGCTTCGTGTAGCTGGAGGCGCGCGAGTGCCCCTTGCGCTGGACGACCTCGAGCCCGCCATAAACGGCCGCGGCGTGGAGCGTCGACGAGAGCTGGCAGGTGCCGCCGCCGATGCCGTCGGTGAGCTCGTCGCCCTGGATCTCGGGCGCCAAGGTAAAACCGTTCTCCCGCGTGCGAGGCCCGACGCGGTCGTTGAAGGAGATCATGGCCCCGGGCGGCAAGACGACGCCGTCGATCTTGCTCGCAGCGTTGCGGATGTTGACCGCGCGCCCCGCGCCCGAGCCAAAAAGCGAGAAGGAGGTCTCGAACGAGGAGACGACCTTCGTCACGTCGACGTTCGCGAGATCGAGCGCCGTCACCTTCGCCGGCACGCGGCGCGTGACCAGGCGGACCACGACGCCGTCCTCGAACTTCGCCGCGCGCATCTCGGCGAGCGAGGCGTCGATGTCGAGCTCGCGGCCAGGGACGTCCTCGATCTTGCGCTTGTTCTCGAGGTCGAGCGCCGCGTCGACGGGCGCGACCACGAAACGCGGCGCGATCGACTCGAGGAAGCGCCGCGCCTTCGGCTCGTCGATCCAGAACGAGAGCGGCACGAAGACCTGCCCCTGCCGCGCGAGGCTCGCCTCCTTCACGCGCCGCGAGAGCGAGCCCGTATGCCCGACCTCGCCAGCCCGATCGAGCGAGGCCTGCACGTCGATCTCGACGCCGATCGCGCCGAGCGAGGTCTCGACGACCTCGCCGTCATGATGGAAACGCGCCTCCCAGCCGAGCGCGTCGAGCTGACGACGCGCGAGCCACGAGGCGGGCGAGCCCTCGTCGGGCACACGTTGCTCGCCGAGGAACAGGCCCTCCACGACGGGAGAACGTGGCCCGTATCGATAGGCGCCGAGCCCGAGGCCCGCGGCGACCGTGGAGCTGATGCCCAGGACGAGGAGAAGGGTGGATTTCTGCACGGACGACGGCCGCAATCGTAGCGGCGATCCTCCGGTCTTTGGAAGTTTCTCGGCGCTAGTCGCCGCAGATCCCGCGATACCGCCGCGCATTCACGACGTAGTGCGCCGCCCCGGCGAGGCCGAGCATCGCCTCCTCGTCGGTCACCTCGCGGACGACCTTCGCGGGGCTGCCCTTCACCATCGATCGCGGCGGGATCACCATGCGCGGCGGCACGAGCGCGCCGGCGGCGATGACCGAGCCCGCGCCGATCACCGCGTTGTCGAGCACGATGCTGCCCATGCCGATGAGGCAGCCATCCTCGACCGTGCAACCGTGCAGGATCGCGCCGTGGCCGATTGTGACGTCCGCGCCGATCGTCGTCTTGGAGACGCCGTCCGTGAGGTGCAGGCAGGCGAGGTCCTGCACGTTCGTGCGCGCGCCGATGCGGATCGGGCCGATGTCGCCGCGCACGACGGCACCGAACCACACGCTCGCCTCGTCGCCGAGCTCGACGTCACCCACGAGCGTCACGTTCGGCGCGAGGAAGACGCCCCGCCCGAGCCGCGGCGCGTGGTCGCCGTAAGGAAGGACGAGCGCCACGCGCTTACCCTCCCCCGACAGGCACGATCGGAAGCGATCGCCGCTCCCCCGCGACGCGGGGCTTCGGCGGCGGCGCCGCGGGCGCGGACGGCAGCGGCTTCGCAGCGGCGCGCGCCTCCTCCGAGAGCTCGGCCTGCAGCGAGTGCTTGTTCGCGCGCGTGATCACGACCTCGACGATCTCGCCGCGCAGATCGAGCCCCTCGGCCCCGGCGACGTGCACGATCTCGTTGCGCTCGGTGCGGCCCGACCACGCGTTCGTGCCCTCTTTGCCCGCGCCCTCCACGAGCACGCGCTGGCGGCTGCCGACGAGCTTTTGCAGGTGGGCCCCGAGCAGCTCCTCGCTCACCTCGAAGAGCCGCGCGAGCCGCTCGCTCTTCTCCGCCTCGGGCACGTCGTCCGCGAGCTTGCGGGCCGGCGTGTAGGGCCGCTGCGAATATTTGAACCCAAACAATCCACGGAAGCCCACCTCCCGCACGAGCGAGAGCGTCGCCGCGAAGTCGTCCTCGGTCTCGCCCGGGAAGCCCACGATGATGTCGGTCGAGAGCGAGAGATCGGGCAGCCGCGCGACGAGCGAGCCGACCCGCGCCACGTACTCGGCGCGCGTGTAGCGCCGGATCATGCGCTTGAGGATCCGATCGCTGCCCGACTGCACGGGCATGTGCACGTGGCGGGCGAGGACCCCGAGATCCGCGTGCGCCTCGAGGAGCGACGGCGTGAGGTGCCGCGGGTGCGGGCTCGTGTACCGGAGCCTCGCGAGGCCAGGGACCTCGGCCGCGATGCGGCGCAGCAGCGCGGCGAACTCGCTCTCGTCCGGATCGTCGGGCGAGGCGCCCGGAGCGCGCGGCAGGGCCTCACTCGGATCGCGGTAGCTGTTCACCGTCTGCCCGAGCAGCGTCACCTCGCGCACGCCCGCCTCAACGAGGCCCGCGATCTCCGCGACGATCTCCGCGCTCGGCCGATACCGCTCGGGGCCACGCGTATACGGCACGATGCAGAAGGAGCAACGCTCGTTGCAGCCCTTCATGATGGTCACGTACGCCGTGGGCGTTTTCGAAGCCACGGACAGCGCAGTCAGGAAGCGCGGCGCTTCCAGGTCGAACACCGTCCGCACGAGCGGCGGGGCGCCGAGGCCGATGTCGTCGAGCAGGCGCGGCAGCTCGGGGATGTTGTCGGGACCGAGCACGAGGTCGATGCCCTGGCTGCGGCCGAGCAGGCGCTCGCCCTCCTGCTGGGCCACGCACCCGGCCACCACGAGGACCATCTCGGGGTGCTTCTGCTTCCACTTCGCGAGGCGGCCGACCTCGCTGAGGAGCTTCTGCTCGGCCTTCTCCCGGACGCTGCAGGTGTTCAGGACGACCACGTCCGCGGCCTTGGGGTCCTCCGATTCCGTGTACCCGGCGCGCCGGAGGACCTCGTGCATCCGCTCGGAGTCGTGGACGTTCATCTGGCAACCGAACGTCGTGATGGCGTAACGAGGCATGGCGCCGCTCATGTAACAAAACCGCGGAGGGGCGGCCAGCGCGCGTGCGCGCTTCTTTGCCGCCATGGCTGTTGCAGCGGGCGAAGGGAGCCGCGATCATGCCGGTCCCGGAAGGAGAGGACATGTCGTCGGCGAAATTCGAGACACTCGTGGACCTGTTCGAGCGCTCCGTGAAGCAGTTCAAGAACAAGGAACTGTTCGGCGTGAAGAAGGACGGCGCGTGGGTGTGGACCACGTACGGCGAGGTTGGAAAGCTCGTCGACGACTTCCGCGCGGGCCTCGCGTCGCTCGGGGTGAAGCGCGGCGACAACGTCGCCATCATCTCGAACAACCGCATCGAGTGGGCCGTCGCGGCCTACGCCTGTTACGGCCTCGGCGCCGCGCTCGTGCCCATGTACGAGGCGCAGCTCCCCAAGGAGTGGGCCTTCATCGTGAACGACTGCGAGGCCGTCGCGCTCATCGCGGCGACCGACGAGATCTACGAGAAGGCCAAGGAGATCCCGGAGAAGGCGCCCTCGCTGAAGCACATCATCGGCCTCACCCGCCCGAAGAGCGACGAGACGTCCTACGCGGCGCTGCTCGAGGCGGGCGCGAAGAGCCCCGCGCCGGCCATCCGGCCCACGCCCGCCGACACCGCGTGCCTCATCTACACCTCGGGCACGACGGGCAACCCCAAGGGCGTGATCCTCTCGCACGGCAACATCGCCTCGAACATCAACGCCGTGCACGAGATCCTGCCGCTCGTCACCGACGACCGGAGCCTCTCGTTCTTGCCGTGGGCGCACTCGTTCGGCCACACCTGCGAGCTGCACGCCCTGCTCTCGCTCGGCGGCGCGATGGCCCTCGCCGAGAGCGTCGACAAGATCGTCGCGAACCTCGCCGAGGTGCAGCCGACGATGCTCTGCAGCGTGCCGCGCATCTTCAACCGCATCTACGACGGCGTGAACAAGCAGATGGCCGCCAAGCCCAAGGCCATCCAGTCCCTCTTCAGGGCCGGCATCGCCGCGGCCACGAAGCGGCGCAAGGAGGGCCCGGGCTCGCTCTCGCTCGGCGAGAAGATCAAGCTCGCGCTCGCCGACAAGCTCGTCTTCTCGAAGATCCGCGCCAAGTTCGGCGGCCGCATGAAGTACGCCTTCAGCGGCGGCGCGGCCCTCTCGCGCGAGGTCGCCGAGTTCATCGACGCGCTCGGCATCACGGTCTACGAGGGCTACGGCCTCACGGAGACGAGCCCGATCGCCACGGCCAACCGCCCCGGCGCGCACCGCATCGGCAGCGTCGGCAAGGCGATCCCGGGCGTGAAGATCGTGATCGACAAGGAGGCCGCGGGCGAGAAGGACCAGGGCGAGATCATCATCCACGGCCCGAACATCATGCAGGGCTACCACAACCGCGACGAGGAGAACAAAGCGGTCTTCACCGAGGATCGTGGCTTCCGCACGGGCGATCTCGGGTACGTCGACGACGAGGGTTTCCTCTACATCACGGGCCGCATCAAGGAGCAGTACAAGCTCGAGAACGGCAAATACGTCTCGCCCGCGCCGCTCGAGGAGCAGCTCAAGCTCTCGCCCTACATCCTCAACGCGATGGTCTACGGCGACAACCGCCTCTACAACGTCGCGCTCGTGGCCATCGACGTCGAGGCCGTGAAGACGTGGGCGCAGGGCCAAGGGCTCTCGCTCGAGAGCGACGACGCGATGTGCGAGAACGCGCGCGTCAGGCAGCTCGTGATGGACGAGATCCACAAGTACTCGGCCGAGTGGAAGGGCTTCGAGAAGATCCAGCAGGTCACGCTGACGAGCGAGGACTTCACCACGCAGAACGGCCTGCTCACGCCCTCGCTGAAGGTGAAGCGGCGCGTGGTCTGGCAGCGCTACGGCCAGCAGATCGACGCGCTCTACGCCGCGGGCAAGTCCAAGGAGCAGAGCGCGTCGACGGCCGCGTGACGCGTTGACGCCCCCGTCCCCCGCTTCTACCCTCCTCTTCATGCACACTCAGGCTCGCTTGGTGGCGCTCGCAGCGGCGGCGTGGCTCGTCGTCGGTTGCGCGAGCAGCGCCGCCCGCCCCGGCGGCCCGGAGCCCGTCGTGATGGTCGGCGACGCGGTCAAGCCCAGGGCCGCAGACAAACCCGTCGTCGCCGAGGCCAAGAAGGACCCCGGCGAGGCGCGAAGGAAGGCGCTCGAAGACGCCGCCAACTACGGGATCCTCGGCGTCCTCGGCGGTCCGTCCGCGCGCATTGACAGCGTGGAGGGCGGCGTGGTCGGCGGCCTCGTCGGCGGGGGCGGCGCCGGCTTCGGCGGGCTCGGCCTCAGCGGGATCGGCAGGGGCGGCGGCGGCACGGCCGAGGGCATCGGCGGCCTCGGCACGATCGGCACCGCAGGCCGCGGCTACGACTACGGCGGCAGCCGCCCCCACGAGCGCGTGAAGGCCCGCATCGAGGCCGCCACCATCACCGGCCCGCTGACCGACGACGTCGTGCAGCGGATCCTCGCGGATCATCACAACGACGTGCAGGACTGCTACCTGCTCGAAGGCAAACGCGCGAGCCGCGTCCGCGGCCGCATGACGCTCTCGTTCACGATCGACGACGCGGGCCGCGTGATCGAGGTCTGGGTCCCCGAGCAGAGCTTCTGGTCGCGCGAGCTCTCGAGCTGCGTCGCGCAGGTCGTCGGCACCTTCCGCTTCCCCGCGCCTCCCCAGGGCGCGCAGGTGAAGGTGCTCCTGCCCGTCATCTTCTGATCAGACGTCGTCGTCCTCGTGCAGGATCGCTTCGAGGCCGTGGCGCGCGCGCGCGTCGAGCAGGTCCTGCTCGCTGAGCCACGTGCGGTCACACTCGGGCAGCGGCGCGACCTGGTAGACGTCTTTGCGGCTTTCGCCGTGCCCGTCTTCGAGCACGCGGACGACCTCGTGGTGGAAACCGCACGACGGGCAGAGAGCTCGCATGGCCTGATTTATAGTTCGAAGGCGTAACGCTCGCTTCGAAAAAGCGAACGCCCCCGCTCCGCGAGGAGCGAGGGCGCTCGGCCAGGACCGCTCGTGGCGGCCCGTCAGACGGGACAGATCAGTGCGCTGCGGGCGCAGCGGCCTTCACGTCCGTCTTGATGCGCATGCCGTAGAACGAACGCCACACGAAGATCGTCGACGCGACGAAGAAGACGCCCGCGAGCACGAGGCTCGTGGTGTGCGGGATCTTGATCGCGAGCTCGACGGCGAGCAGGCCGAAGAGCGTCGTGAACTTGATGATCGGGTTCATGGCGACCGACGAGGTGTCCTTGAAGGGATCACCGACGGTGTCGCCGACGACCGTCGCCGCGTGCAGCGGCGTGCCCTTCTCCTTCAGCTCGACCTCGACGAGCTTCTTCGCGTTGTCCCAGGCGCCGCCGGCGTTCGCCATGAAGAGCGCCTGATACAGGCCGAAGAGCGCGATCGAGATGAGGTAACCGATGAAGAGGAACGGATCGAGGAACGCGAAGGCCAGCGTGCCGAGGAAGACCGCGAGGAAGATGTTGATCATGCCGCGCTGCGCGTACTGCGTGCAGATCTCGACGACCTTCTTGCTGTCCTCGATGCTCGCCTTCTCGGAGCCCTCGAGCTTGATGTTCGCCTTGATGAACTCGACCGCGCGGTAGGCGCCGGTCACGACGGCCTGGCAGGAGGCGCCGCTGAACCAGTAGATCACCGCGCCGCCCAGGATGAGGCCGAGGAGGAAGGGCGCGTTGATGAGGCTGAGGCGCTGGATGGCCTCCACCACGCCGAACTCCGCCTGCAGCTCGAGGATGATCGAGAAGATCAGCGTCGTGGCGCCGACGACCGCGGTGCCGATGAGCACCGGCTTCGCCGTGGCCTTGAAGGTGTTGCCCGCGCCGTCGTTCTCCTCGAGGTAGTGCTTGGCCTTCTCGAAGTCGACGTCGAAGCCGTGTTCCTTCTTGATCTCCTCCTTGATGCCGGGGATCGACTCGATCACGCTGAGCTCGAAGACGCTCTGCGCGTTGTCGGTCACCGGGCCGTAGGAGTCGACCGCGATGGTCACCGGGCCCATGCCGAGGAAGCCGAAGGCCACGAGGCCGAAGGCGAAGACGGGCGCCGCCATCGTCGACGTGAAGACCGTCGCGAGGCCCTGGAGCGCGACCAGGTACGCGATGCCCATGAGGCCCGCGATGACCATGCCGAGCCAGTAAGCGCTGAAGTTACCGGCCACCATGCCGGAGAGGACGTTCAGCGACGCGCCGCCCTCGCGCGACGAGGTCACGACCTCGCGCACGTGGCTGCTCTCGGTCGAGGTGAAGATCTTGACCGCCTCGGGGATGATCGCGCCCGCGAGCGTGCCGCAGCTGATGATGAGCGAGAGCTTCCACCAGAGCGTGCCGTCGCCGAGGTTCGGGATCAGCAGGTACGAAACGACGAACGTGAGGCCGAGCGACACGAACGAGGTGAGCCACACGAGCCAGGTCAGCGGCGCCTCGAAGTTCATCTTGTCGACGGCGCCGTAACGCGCCTTCGCGATCGCCTCGTTGACGAGGTAGCTGACGACGCTCGCCACGACCATCATGATGCGCATCACGAAGATCCAGACGAGGAGCTGGACCTGCGTCTTGACGTCCGCGACCGCGAGCAGGATGAACGAGATGAGCGCGACGCCGGTGACGCCGTACGTCTCGAAGCCGTCGGCGCTCGGGCCGACCGAGTCACCCGCGTTGTCGCCCGTGCAGTCGGCGATGACGCCCGGGTTACGCGCGTCGTCTTCCTTGATGTTGAAGACGATCTTCATGAGATCGGAGCCGATGTCCGCGATCTTCGTGAAGATGCCGCCGGCGATGCGCAGCGCCGAGGCGCCGAGCGACTCGCCGATCGCGAAGCCGATGAAACACGGACCCGCGTACTCGCCGGGCACGAAGAGCAGGATGATCAGCATGACGAGCAGCTCGACGCTGATCAGCACCGTGCCGATGCTCATGCCTGCCTTGAGCGGGATCGCGTAGGTCGGGAAGGGCTTGCCGCGGAGGCTCGCGAACGCCGTGCGGCTGTTCGCGAACGTGTTGATGCGGATGCCGAACCAGGCGACGCCCGTGCTGCCCGCGATGCCGACGAGGCTGCAGAACAGGATGAGCGCGACACGACCGACGTCGAAGTGCTTGAAATAGCCGTAGTAGACGGCGATCACGAGGCCGATGAGGACCTCGAGCAGGATGATGAACTTGATCTGCGTGATCAGGTACGTCTTGCAGGTCGCGTAGATCAGCTCCGAGATCTCGAGCATCGAGCGATGCACGGCCATCTTCTTGAGCTGCATGTAGATCGTCATCCCGAAGATCAGGCCGAGCGCGCAGATCCCCATGCCCGCGAAGAGCAGGGTGCGTCCGTCCGTGTTCCCCATGAAGGAAACGGAGCCTAGATCGGGCAGAACCAGCGAAGCTTCGTCCGCCTTCGCGGGACGAGCCAGGGCGATGGCGAAAAGCGCGCCCACGACGGCCAAGGCGCGCGCGGGCCACGCTCGCGCCGCACCTGGGCGCGAAGAACCCTCTACGTTCATGACGGTGTGCCTCCTTCAAACGAGGAGACCGCCGAGCGAGGCTTCGCCCCGCGGTGATCTCCCAGGTTCCGAGGGGTTGGCCGCCTGCGTGAGTCGCGGATGAGCGGGCACCGACGGGGTTCTCCCCCGCGGCGCAGGCTCCGTCGAAGAACGACCCGCTAGCCCTGACGCCGACGCTTCAGCACAGCCTCGCCCTCGACGGTTTTCCCCGCCGAGGCGCGCGCTGACTACCACAGCGCGCCTTCCCCGTCATCTTTCTTTTGTTTGGAGAGCGGGACCGCTGTAGGCCGGTCCCTGAAGAGGCTCCGGGGGCTTCACTCGGGCTGTCCGAGCGAAGCCCCTCGCCGGGTGGATCGTGGGGAAGCTCAGGCCCCGGGGCGTTTTTCGAGGGACACCTTGGGCTCCCCGCTCTCGCTCGGCACCGCGTTTGCGTCCTTGTTCGCCGTGAGCAGCTCGGCCACGAGGTCCCGGCACTCCGGCTTGTTGCGCAGGTGCGCGAGCAGGAGGTTCGAAGCGTCGCTGAAGGCCTTCTCGAAGCCGAGGCCCTCGCGCGTCCGCTGCGCGACCTTCTCGCGGCCCTGCCCGAGATCCTCCTCGAGCGCCTCCGCGTACCGCGTCAGTTGCCCGCGGAGCTCGTCGATCTGGCGCCGCAGATCCCGCGCCGTCGTCTCGCGCGTGTTCTTCTTCGACTCGTACCGCGCGAGCTGCTCGCGCTTCGCCTGCACCGTCGCGGCCGTCGCGCCCGCGCGCTCGAAGACCGAACGATCAAACGCGCCCTGCCGCGCCGCGCCGTCCGCGAGCTGCTTCGCCTCGCTGGCGAGCTTCTCCGCCTGCGCGAGCTCGCCGCGGACCTTGTCCACGTCCTCGCCGTCCGCGCCCGCCTCGCGCATCACGCGTGACTCCTCGTGCGCGAGCTCCTCGACCTTGCGGCCGATCTCGGCGCGCAGCGCGCGTCCGCGCCGCTCGAGCGCCTCGAGCTTGCGCGTGTGGCTCGCGACCTCGCCTTCCAGGCGGTTCGCCTTCGCCGCGAGCTCCCAGAGCTGCGCGAGCGCCGTCTGGATGTCGGGCGGCGCGTTGCCCGCCGGATACGCGCGCGCCGCCATACGCGCGAAGAGCGCCGTCCGGTTCGCCCACTCGGTCACGCCTGCCGACTGCGGCGGCGGCGGCGGCGGCGGCGCGGGCACGGCCTCGCCGCCCGACTCGATCTCCCACGGCGTGCTCGGCAGGCTGCGCTGCAGGGCCTTGAGCTCTTCCTGGAGATGGTGGGCGTCGCGGTAGCGCTTGCGGATGTCCTTCTCGAGCAGCCGCATCGCGATCGTCTCGCCTTGCGGGTGCGCGTCGGGGCGGATCGAGCGCGGGCGCCTCGGGATCGCGGTCCGCTGCATCTCGAGCAGCGTCTCGCGATCGTTGGCCCTGAAAGGAAGTTGCCCCGTCAGCATCTCGTAGAAGAGGACGCCGAGCGCGTAGAGGTCCGCGTGGGGCGTGGCCTCCTCGCCGCGCGCCTGCTCCGGGGACATGTACTCCGGTGTCCCGAAGACCGCGCCTTTCGGGGCGAGGCGCGGGTCGCGGGCGATCGCGGCGAGGCCGAAGTCGAGGATCTTGACGAAGTCCTTCCGGCCGCCGCGCTGGGTGAGGAGGATGTTGTCGCTCTTCAGATCGCGGTGCACGACGCCGAGGTCGTGGGCGCGCGCGAGCGCTGCGCACATCTGCTCGAGGATGTCGACGCCGCGCGAGATCGGCATGGGACCTCGCGCGAGCTCGGCGCTGAGCGGCGTGCCGACGAGGTACTCCATCACGAGATAGAGCTCGCCCTCCTCGGTCTCGCCGATGTCGTGGATGTCGATGATGTGGGCGTGATCCACCCGGTTCGCGGCGCGGGCCTCGCGGAGCATCCATGCGCGGAGGTGCGTCTCGCCGCGGAGATCCGGCCGTATGAGCTTGAGCGCGACCACCCGATCGATGAGCACGTGGCGGGCGCGGTACACCACGCCCATACCGCCCTCGCCGATCCTGGTCTCGAGGCGGTAGCGGCCTGCGACGACCTTTCCGATCATCGGGTCCGCGCTCGCGGTCTTCGGGCCTAACGATCGCTGGAGCGCGCGCTGATCCATGTTCCTTCGTGTTCTCCTCGGGTACGGGGCTTGATCGCGTGACGGTCCACGCGCCGCCCGCTCGATCCCTCGCAGGGGCGCCCGACGTGTCTTCGTGCGGCTGCGGAGGCGAGGCCTTGCGGCATCGTCGCGGATACTACCAGGGGAGCGCGCGCCGCGTCGACGGGGCTTGATGACGAAGCCCCAAGGCTGCTAGCGTCCTCTCGTCGCCCCGGGCCTCCATGGCACTCTCGGGGGCGAAACCGAGAACATGTCAGGACCGATCGAGAGCTCAGGCGAAATCGAGATCTTCTGCCATCCGGCCCGATCTTCGAGCCGCGGCACCATGCCCTTCTTCGACAAGATCTCGGCCGGGGATCGCCTCTCGCTCGTCTTCGTCCCCAGCGAGACGTCGGTCCCGCCGTACGCCCTCAAGGTCTTCTCGCCTTCGGGCGCGAACATCCTCGACACGCTCGTGCGTGATCCGCCCACGGGCGCCCCGCAGAGCCCTCCGCCGATCGAGTTCGTCGTGTCGGCCCCGGGCGTCTACCGCATCGAGGTCCGCTCCCTGACGGGCCGGCAGCGCGGCGACGCCAAGATCCGCGTCGGCTGAGAGGGTGTTCTACAGGCGTCGCGAGCGGCGCGAGGCTAGGGAGGGCGAGCGAGGCGTACTTTGTACGCTGAGCGAGTCCGACCGACGCATCGCGCCGCGCAGCAGCCTGTGGAACACCCTCTGACGCGTCACGCCCCACGTCGAGCGAGTCAATCGAAATCGCTCATCCGACCAGCATCCAGAGCACGAGCGGCGTGGCGACGAGCCTCGTGGCCTCGAGCGGCTTTGCCCAAGCGCGCCCTTCGAGCACGCCCCCGAGCCCGCCGAGCGCCGCGGGGCGCGGGCGGCCGTCTCGAGGATGTCGCGGAGCGGCGCCCAGGTGCAGAAGAGCGGGTTCCACGACGCGACGGGCTTCACGGTGCCATACACCGGTGTCTCGGCTTCGGGCTCGAACGTGCCGAAGAGCCGATCCCAGACGATGAGAATGCCCCCGTGGTTCCGGTCGAGATACCGCCCATTGCACCCGTGATGCACCCGGTGATGGGAGGGCGTATTCAGCACCCATTCGAGGGGCCCGAGCTTGCCGACGAGCTCGGTATGAATCCAGAACTGATAGACCGTATCGATCCCGACGGCCGTGGCGAACATGGCGGGCGGGAAGCCGAGCGAGGCGAGACGTCGAAGAAGCGCCGCTCGTAGAGCAGGAGGTAACTTCCGAGCAGCAAGCCCGCCGCGACCACGCCGAAGAGGGTCTGCGCGGAGCCGAGGAGCAGATTGGCGAGCACGTCCGGTCCGCGGAAGACGCGCCGGTCCTTGACGCGCCCGGCGAGCCATTCGAGGCCCATCAGGAGGAAGAAGGCCGGGATCGAGAGGGTGACGATGTTCACGGCGGGGGGATGGTAGCGGGGTGGGAGGCCATCGATCATTCGTCGTCGACGACGCGGATGGGCAGCCACTTGAACCCGGTGACGCCTGCGTCTTTGAAGATACGCCAGACCTTGGGGGAGACGAGGAAATCGGGTTGCCACAAGACGGCCGTCTTCAGGTCGCCGCTCCACCGGGCAATCCCGAAGCGCTCCCACATCCGGTTGACGTCCTGGGCTCCGACGAGGTCCCGAGCGTGGTAGGCGAGTCGTAAGGGCTCCTTGGTGGAGGTGTTGAACTTGCCGCGCCCGCACGTCTTGCACACCTTGTTCCGTTCGACGCCCGTCGAGCGCGGCGACATCGGGGGGAGCGTGTGCGACGCCCACATTTGCCTCCAGGGCAGCTTGGTCTGCCGCATGTCCTTCTGCCTTGCGTACACGCTCCGGAAGGAGAGCCCCGAGAGCCCGGCGTTCTCGAGCGTCTCGGCGAGCCGCTCGTCGACAAGGATCTCGTTATAGCTGACCACGACGCGGAACTGCCCGAGCTTCGGCATGCTGTCCCTGCTGGTGCCATCGAGCACGTACGCGGAGGTTTGCCGCATCCCTGCGCCACAAGCTCCGCACGCGTTCGAGATGTCGTAGTCCGTGCCGAACCGAGGGCCTCCGAGGACGTCTATTTCGCAGGTGCCGCCCGCAAGGATGAGGGGGGCGGCCTCGAATTCCTCGTCCGTGTACTCGTCCCAGCGATCCTCGAACCAGTCGACCTTGTAGGCGAGGAGAAGCTTCTGCAGGAGGGGCAGGCGAGGGTCATCCGCGTCCAGTCGGACCTCGACGACTTGCCTCCTGACTGGCCATTCTTGTACCTCCGCCACGTCGGGCCCGCAGCCCGAGGGCGAGAGGACGGTCTGTTCCCCACCCGGGACATCGTTGCTATCGAAGTGCAGCCGAACTTTGGTTTTCATTGACGATGCCCTGCGCTTTCGCTCGAATCAATCCACGAAATAATGCTCCATGGCCTTCAGCCAGTGCGGTTTCAACTTGTAGACTCCCTGGTAAGCCGTCCAGAGCTTCGGTAGGTCTCTTTCTGCGATCCCCCTCGTAGCATCGCGAAGCTTGTTCGTAAACAATTGGTGCTCCTGGCTCGAAAGGATCACCGACGGCCCATCCAGGGCATCAAGGCCGATCTTCTCCATCCTCGCCGTCTCGTAGATGTGGTGAGCTTGCCACTTCCGTTTGTACTTCGCCGTGAAGTGCCGCATCACCCGATACGGCCCGACCACGCCCGCCTCCGCCATCGCCTGCGTCAGCTCCTCGCCGAACTCCTCCGCCAGGTACTTCGCCGCATCCTCCGACAGCCCACTCACGTCCTTGATGATCACCTTCTCGCCGCGCTTCAAGGCCTCCGACGTGGCCTTCATGAACTTGTTGCCGACCGCCATCGAGACCGGCGAGAACAACACCGCCGCGGCCGCAGCCTGGAGCCGCGGGTCGTTCGGCCCGTCGGCGTTCATCCCGCCGACGATTCCGTATTCCTTCCCGTCGGCGCGATGCAGGTTTTCATTCATTTGCAGGTTGAAGATCGCCCCCGCGATCACCACCTGCTCCAGAATGGCCCCGGCTCGCGTCTTCTTCTTCCGCGCCGGGCAGCCCTCTTTCGTCTGTTCACACGAGCTTACGCTCAGCGGCTTCCGCTCCGGAACATCGACGAGCTTCGGCAACACGCCGCCGCGGTCGACGAGCCCGTGCTCCTGGTCAACCCATTTCTCCTCGCGCTTCGGGAGGATCGATTCCTTCGACAAGACGCCCTCACGCGGCAGGATCGGCTCCTGCCGCAGCTTCGCGAGGCGTGACGGCGGTGGCTTCTCCTCCTCCTTCGGCTGCGTGATCAACTTCTCGCGGACGCGCTCCTCGACGGGCCTCTCGTCGTCCACGGGATCCTCGCCGCCCCGCCCTCCACCTTCGTCCTCAGCTTCCTTCGCCGCAGGCCGCTTCGCAGGAACAGGCTTCAGCGGCGGAGGCGGCTTCGGATCCGGCGGCACAGGCTCGCAAGGGTGGTTGCTGTATTCGGTCGGGATCATGTACCGGGTCTTCGACCCCACCCGCGGATTGAAGACGAAGATCGGATGGTGCGCGCTGCTCTCCGCGATCAGCGTGATCCACGGGGACGCAAGAAGCCTCCTGGATCCTGCGAGACCTGCCTCGAACCGACGCAAGACACGCCCCACACTCTGCGGGACCTGCCTCGAACCGGTTCAAGACACTCCCCACACTCCGCGGGACCTGCCTCGAACCGACGCAAGACACCTCAAACACTCTGTTGGAGGTGCCTCGAACCGACGCAAGTCACCTCAAACACGCTGCGGGACCTGCCTCGAACCGGTTCAAGACACCCCCCACACTCCGCGGGACCTGCCTCGAACCGGTTCAAGACACTCCATGTCGATGTGTTGGCCCCTTTTGCGTCGACGCAACACCCTCCCCGCAACCGCGCCCGCTCGATTCGCACACGCGTGCCCCCGGCCGCGTTCCCTCGTCGCATCCGCCTCACCCAGCCAAAGGCCGAGCTCGAGGCGGAGATGGGCTCGACCTGACCGAACCTCGCTCCCCCGGGCGCCCGCGCCCCGCCCCCTACTTCCTCCCCACCTTCTTCTTCAGCGCCTCGAGCTCCGCGTCGATCTCCGCTGCGGGCCGAAGCCGTGCACGATTGCGTCGGCGAGGCGCTCGATCACGCCTTCTTCACCTTCCGCCAGGCCTTCAATGCGAGCTTGCGCTGGTGCTCCTTCGCCATCGTCCCGTCCGGCGCGCGGCCGTGCACGTAGTCCTTTTGCCATTCGGCCTGGTTCGCGGTCGAGCCCTCGATCGGCAGCTCCTTGATGAATTGCGAGCGGCTGTTCCGCCATTCGAGGTATGCCTTCGCTTCCTCCGGGTCGTCGTAGAGGCCTCGTAGCTCCGGCTCGAACGACTCGAGCTCGCCGCGGCGCATCGGCACGAGCATCGCGATGGGCTCGCCGCGCTTCCACGTCACCGGGTGCTGCGGCCGCGTCAGTTGCCAGTTCATCGTGAACGTCGCCGTGCTCCAGTCCGTCTCGACGATCCCGTCGAGCGGAGAGGCCCCGTCCTTCGGCATGTTCGCCGGGCCCCGCACGAGCAGGTTGTATCCGGGCGGCGTGCGGAACAGGAACGGAATGGAGAACGTCAGGATCCCGTGCCCGAAATGGCTCATGGCCAGGTAGGGCTGCGGGCCCTCGAGGTTCTCGATACACACGCTCTTCAGCGAGCCCGTCCCGTCCCAGATCGCGCGCACCGTGTGCGGCGACAGGACGAGCCAGCCGGCCTGGTTCGCGATGAGCAGCGGCAGGCAGCGGTTCGCGAACGCGTCCCGCGTGTCGTTCATCCATTGCCGCTGGATGGGCCCCGGCACGAGCTCGGGCGGCTCTCCGGTGCTGGTGTGGTAGGCGACGAGGGGGAGCTTTTCGGATTTCTCGGACATCGGCCGGGACGATCCTAGCAAAGCTCCCCGGCCCGGTGGGACGAAATTTCAGGGCACGTTGCGCAGGACGACGAGCGCGTTCGTCGCATTCGACGTCACGAGCAGGTCCGGCCGGTCGTCGCCGGTCACGTCCGAGACCGACACGGACGTCGGGCGCGAGACCTCGCCGATCATGGGCCCGGCCGTGAAGAAATCGCCGTCCCAGAGCAGCACGTTCACCCGCCCGCCCGCGAGGACCACGAGATCGTCGTCGCCGTCCCCGTCGAGATCCTCGAGCAGGGGGTTTTGCCCGGTCCCGAGGCCCAGCGAGAACGTCGTCCCGATGAACGTCCCGTCGCCCTGCCCCAGCATGAGCGACACGCCGTCCTTCTGGGCGTGCATCGCCACGAAGTCCGCGTGCCCGTCGCCGTTCACGTCGCCCGCCGCCATCTCCCCGATGATGTCGTCCACCATAAGAAATTCCTGCGGGCTCGCGAAGGTCCCGTCGCCGTTGCCGAGCTCCACGAAGACCACGAATTCGCCCGCTCCCGCGAAGTCGAGCTTCCCATCTTCGTTGTAATCGGCGAGCGCCACCCCGTCCGTGTAGAGCGGCTCCGCCTCCGAGAACGTGCCATCGCCGTTGTTCCGGAGCGAGGTGCCGCCGTTGTTCGGATCGGCCACCGCCAGGACGTCGAGATCCCCGTCGCCGTCCGTGTCGCCCACGCCCACGTCCTCAGCGCCGATATAACCCGAATGGGATGGAATCCCGGGCCCGAACGAGAGGCCGCCCGTATTCGGGAATGTCTGCACCATGTACCCCTCGTCGGTCCCGCCCGGCAGCACGACGACGAGGTCCGCGCCCGGGTTCGCGTCCGCTTGGAACGCGAAGAGGCCGATCGGAACCTCGAGCACCTCGTGGGATCCGGCGATCTCGAACCCGCCGCCGGGCATTCCTCGTAGTATCGTATCGACCGCCGCCAGATGGCTGAACACGATGTCTTTTCGCCCGTCGCCGTCGAAATCGGCGGCGACCGATTTGCGGGCGCCCCCGCCGTAGGGTATGCCGGTCGGGGGCAAGAAGCCGCCCATTCCGTCGCTCCGCACGATCGAGAGCCCGGGGCCGTTGTTGCCCGCGACGAGGTCCGTGTGGCCGTCTCCGTCGACGTCCCCCATCGCGAGGGCCCTCGGCAGGCGCCCCGCCGCGATCTCGACCGGCGCGTCGAACGCCGCGCCGCCCAGGTTTCTCAGAGAATACGCGCCCCCGAAGGGATCCGTCGTGAGCAGGTCGAGCGCGCCGTCGGCGTCGACGTCGAGGACCCCGGCGATACTGCTGAACTCCGAGGCCGCCGATTTCACCATGGGCGCGAACGTCCCGTCGCCGTTGTTCACGAGGACGCCATACCCTCCCGCGGTGTACGCCCTCGGGCCCACGACCAGGTCGAGGATCCCGTCGCCGGAGACGTCGAAGAGCGCGATCGAATCCGACCGCTGCGCCGGCCGCGTCTCTCCGGCCGCGAACGTGCCGTCGCCCATTCCCTTGAAGAACCAGATCACGTTCGCGCTCGCCGTGCTGGTCGTCACGACGTCGTCGTTCCCGTCGCCA
The DNA here is from genome assembly GCF_009649845.1 of Polyangium spumosum. Lineage (NCBI taxonomy): Bacteria > Pseudomonadati > Myxococcota > Polyangiales > Polyangiaceae > Polyangium > Polyangium spumosum. The sequence goes on along the minus strand of NZ_WJIE01000022.1, from coordinate 22,950 downwards.
TCGAGGTCGCCCAGCGCGAGCCCGAGCATGGCGTGCGCGCCGCCCACCGTGAACGTCGCCGAGAGTGCGATCGTGCCGTCGCCCGCATTCTTGAACACGTCGATGCCGTTCAAGTCGCGCGAGACCACGAGATCGACATCACCGTCGCCGTCGAGGTCCTTCGCCGCGAAGGCGCCCATCGTGGTGACGCTGCCGGCGTATTGCACGGGCGCGAGGAGCGTGCCGTCCCCTTGATTCAGGAGGACGAACACGCCCGTGGCCTCGCTCTGTCCGCTGACGGTCACGACGACGTCGAGCTTCTGGTCGCCGTTCATGTCGGCGAGGCCGATGTTCCTGCCGAGCGAGGCGAAATTCGTGCGTTGCACCTCCTGGAACGAGCCACCTTCCGAGGCGCGCAGGACGCCGAGGAAGCCGCCGGATGGATTCGCGACCACGAGGTCGAGCTTGCCGTCGCCATCCATGTCGCCCGCGCGGACGGCCGTATTGCCCGCGCCGACCGCGGCGGGATACGAGCCGTCGACGACGAACTGAAGGCCCATCGAGCCGCCGCCCGCGCCGCCCATTCCTCCGGCGCCGCCCATTCCTCCGGCGCCGCCCATTCCTCCCGCGCCGCCCATTCCTCCGGCGCCGCCCATTCCTCCCGCGCCGCCCATTCCTCCCGCGCCGCCCATTCCTCCCGCGCCGCCCATTCCTCCCGCGCCGCCCATTCCTCCCGCGCCGCCCATTCCACCCGCCCCGGCCATTCCGCCCGCACCGGCGGATCCGCCCGTCCCCGACGGGGTCCCCGTCGTCCCGTCCCCGCACGCCGAGAGCACGAGCGAGAGAGCCGCCCCTATCACAAGCTTGTCACGCTTCATCACCAAGTCCTCCGATCCTCCGCTGAACAAGTCATCCCTGGCCGTTCGTCAGGGCGATCCAATCACCACCGTCTTCTGCTCCACGACGGCCGCCCCGTCGGCGTCCGAGACCTCGGCTTTCAGGTGTACCTGCCTGCCGACGAGCTCCGCCATCGGGAGCTTCGTGTCGATCTGGAAGAGGATCCCCGTCGCCTCGCAGAACCCCTGCGCCGGCCTGTCCGGAAAAACGCGCATCGACTGCACCGGCCCGAGCACCTCGCCCGTGTCCGAAAGCATCCCGGAGACCTTGACGACGGCCATCTGCTTCAAGTTTCGCGTGCGGAGCGCCGCGAAGATGTGGTGCCCGCCCTGATCGCCGGGCCAGACGTGCAAGGTGTCCTGGTCCGAGAGCGGGCTCCACATCGCGTCGCCTTGCCCGAGCATGAGCGTCGGCGCGCCCGCGTCCTTCGGCTTGCACCAGCTATACTTCGCCCAGTCGGACGAATATGCCTCCAGGACCTCCGGCGCGAGATGAGGATCCAGGCAACGCCCCCAGTTGCACGTCAGGCCCGCGCCACAACCCGCGCCGCAACCCTGATGGCTCAGCGTGACCCGGAGCAGGGGCGTCTTGCCCGCCTTGGCGCGGGTGCTCGCGAGGCGCGGATGCACGTCCTGCCCCGTCCCGTCGAAATCGGTCTCCACCGAGACCTCCACGAGCGCGCCGTCCGCGAGGCCCTCGAGCTCGAATTCCTGGGGGAACACGATTGGCGCCGGCACGCCCGTGCCTATCGTCGCGTCCCGGACCACCACGCCGTCCACCTTCACCACGACGTGCACCGAGGCCGCTTGCCAGACAAGCTCGTTCGGCGCCTGGATCACGCCGACGACCACACGCGCGTCGCTCATGCCGCCGGAGCCGCCCATTCCGCCGACCCCGCCCATTCCGCCGGCCCCGCCCGCGCCTCCCATTCCGCCCGCGCCGCCGCCCATTCCACCGGCGCCGCCCGAGCCGGGCGGAGGATCCGGCTCCCCCCCGCACGCGACGAGGGAGCAGGATAACAACAGCAGACCGGTGATGGATCGAATGTTCACGGTGCGCTCCGGGGTCGATCGGAAATCTTACCGCGACCCCCGACAACGTGGAAAGCTTTTCGTGATGATGTCGCCACGCGTCACGGATCCGGTGCATCGTAGGCTGGCGGATTTCTGAACGTTCCTTCATCCACGGGAAGTGAGGTTCGCTTGGCACGAATTCGCCTGACGCTTGGTGCACATCGTCTCGGAGGAAGGTCCTGCGGTCTTTTGCTCTTGCTCTGCGCCGGCTGCGCGGCCTCCGAGGCGCCGGCGGAGGAGGAGGCCGCGGCGAACGCGGGCAAACCCGTCTTCACCCCCGGCGGCGACGCCGCGGAGCGCGCGCTGGCCGAGGCGATCAGCCGCGCGCACATCGCCGTGAACGCCGAGGTGCTGGGCCTCGAGAGCGCGGAGGACTTCGAGGTCCGGCGCGTCCGGATCGACGAGCTCTCCCTCGCCCACACCCGGATCCAGCAGACATTCAAGGGCGTTCCCGTCTTCGAGGGCGAGGCGATCGTGCACCTCGATCCCAACGGCGACCTCCACCGCGTGACCGACGGCCTCGTGAAGCACATCCGCCGCGGCCTCTCCGTGAAGCCCACCCTGAGCGAAGAGCAGGCGATCCGCGCGGCGCTCGCTCGATACGCCTGCGCGTCGTGTATCACCGCGGCGCCCGAGGCCGATCTGCTCGTGATGCGCCGCGAAGGCGAGGATTACCTCGCTTATCGCGTGAAACTCCGCCGCATCGACGACACGCGCGGCACCGCGATGCCGGTGATCTTCATCGACGCCCACAGCGGCGAGGAGATCCACCGTTACGATAACCTCCAGACCGCGCAGGGGACCACGCTCTACAGCGGCACCGTGACGATCGGCACGAGCCTGGCGAGCGGCCGGTATTACACGGAGGACCTCACGCGCAGGGTCGGGACGTTCACGTACAACAATGGTACGAGCACGGCCTATCGCATCGCCGACACCGACGACGTCTGGAACGCGACGAGCCAGCGCGTCGCGATCGACGCCCACTTCGGCGCCGCGATGGTGTTCGATTACTTCAAGGACGTCCACGGCCGCAATGGCATCGACGGCGCGGGCGGCCCCGTGGTGTACGGGGCGGCGAGCGGCGGCGCCGGCCTCATCAGCTCGGTCGTCCAGTACGGCTCGGCCTACAACAACGCGTTCTGGGACGGCACCAAGATGGTCTACGGCGACGGCGACGGCGCGACGTTCTCGCCGCTCGTCTCCCTCGACATCGCCGCGCACGAAATGGCGCACGGCGTGACGGAGTACGAGGCGAACCTCACTTACGAGAACGAATCCGGCGCGCTGAACGAGTCGTGGTCCGACGTCTTCGGCGCGCTCGTCGAGCGGCACGTCTTCGGCGAGAGCGCAGATACCTGGAGGATCGGCGAGGATTGTTATACGCCCGGCGCCGCCGGCGACGCGCTCCGTTACCTGGACGACCCGCACCTGGCGGGCGACGGCGGCTACACGTCGGACGACGATCCGGACCATTACAGCGAGCGGTACACGGGCACCGAGGACAACGGCGGCGTCCACATCAACTCGGGCATCCCGAACCACGCGTTTTACCTGCTCGCCAAGGGCGGGACGCACCACCTGAGCGGCGTCACGGTCACGGGCATCGGCGCCGACGACGCGGGCCGCATCTGGTACAAGGCCCTCGTCGATTACATGACCTCGAACACGAACTTCGCCGGCGCCCGCCAGGCCACCCTGAGCGCGGCAGGCGCGATCTTCGGCGCCTCGAGCGCACAATACGTCTCCACGCAGAGGGCCTGGTGCGCCGTCGGCGTCGGAGAATGCCCGGGCGCAGGCGGCGGCGGCGGCGGCGGCGGGACGAACCTGCTCACGAACGGCGCGTTCGAGGGCAGCGTGAGCCCGTGGGTGGCGAGCGGCGCGGGCGCGCTGTACGTGAGCAACGGCAATTTCCCCCACGCGGGCACGGGATACGCGTATCTCGGATATGCGAACAGCGTCTCGGGCTCGATGTACCAGCAGATCACGATCCCCGCCGGCGCCTCGCCGACGCTCGAGTTTCACCTGAACGTGAGCTCGTCCGAGACCACGGCGACGCAGCAATACGACAAGCTCTACGTCGAGCTCCGGAGCACCTCCGGCGCGCTGCTGAAGACGCTCGCCACCTACAGCAACCTGAACAAGGCCGCGGCCGGCGCTTACACGCAAAAGAGCCTCTCGCTCGCGGGTTACGGCGGCCAGACCGTCCGCGTCCAGTTCCGCGCGACGACCGACATCTCCGCGATCACCACCTTCCGGGTCGACTCCGCCGAGGTGAAGTGATTTGACGCGCCGCAGCCCGGGGCGTAAAACCCGGGCCGTGCGCGCCCTCCGCGTCCTCTCGCAACGAGATCAGGCCATCCGCGGCCGCGTCGCCGCCGAGGTGACGGGCTCGCTCGACCGCGCGGACCTCGAATCGGCGGCCCTCGTGGCCCACGCGGCCATGGAGCGGGAGACGTCACGCGTGCAGAGCGCCCGCGCCCCGGCCTGCGCGGCCGGCTGCTCGTATTGCTGTCATGTGCACGCGTATGCGACCGCGGCCGAGATCCTGGCCGTCGCCGCGTGGCTCTGCCGCTCGCTCGCCCCGGAGGCCCTGTGCGCCCTGAAGGAGCGGCTCGCGGCGCACGTGGCGCGGGTCGAGCCGCTCTCCGACGAGGCGCGCTGGGCCGCGCGGATCCCTTGCGCGCTGCTCGACGCGCGTGGCCTCTGCTCGGTGCACCCGGCGCGGCCGCTGCGCTGCCGGGCCTTTCATTCGTGCTCCGCCGAGGATTGTCGGGACGCATTCGAGGGCAGGAGCGACCTCTTGCCCTCCCGTTCGCCGCTCCTCGCGCGCGCCGCGGACGCCGTCGAGGCGGGCTACGACGACGCGCTCGTCGCCGCCGGGGTGGACGCTTCGGGCCACCGGCTGGAGCTCGGCCTCCTCCGCGCGCTCGAAGGTTGACGCCCCGGAATTCCAGGCGAGGCGCGCGAGACGGCGATCCCGAACGCGCCGAACCGTGGCATTCTCCCGCGCATGCGCACCCTGCTCGCTCTCTTTCTCCTCCCATGTTTCGTGATCCCCTTCGCTTGCTCGGCCGGCGGCGACCGCACGGCCACGACCTCCGGCGGCGCCGGCGGCGGCGGCGGCGGCAGCAGCGGCTGTGGTCAATGCTTTGGCGCCCTCTTCACGCCCTGCAATCCCGACGGCACGCCCGGCGCGGTCGTCACCTGCGAGTCCGGCGTATGCGCGCCGAACGTGGGTTGTGTCGATTGCCAGCCCGGCGCCACGACCTGCGTGGGCAACGAGGTCCGGCGCTGCTCGGAGGAAGGCAAGGACACGGGCGAGGTCGTCGAGGTCTGCGACGCCGCCGCGGGGTTCGGCTGCTCCAATGGGCAATGTACCGGCGCTTGTGACGTCGCCGCCGATCAACCCTCCAATGTGGGCTGCGAGTTCTGGGCCGTGGACCTCGATCAGCAGGACTTCGGGGGCAACGACCCGGCGAGCGCGCCCTGGGGCGTCGTGCTTTCGAACCCCGGTCAGGCCACGGCGAAGGTCGTGATCGAGCTCAACGACGCGCCGCTCGGGATGCCCGCGACGCCGAAGCTCGTGATCGGCGTGGACGTCAAGCCCGGCGAGCTCTTCACGGCGCCCCTGCCGACGCGCGAGCTCGATTGCGGGGTCAAACCCAACGACGCCAACTCCCCCGGTACGTGCCTTTCCTCGAACGCGTACCGCATCACCTCGTCGACGCCGATCGTCGTGTATCAGTTCAACGTCTTCGAGAATGCCTTCTCGAACGACGCCTCGCTCCTCCTGCCGACGACGGGGCTCGGCAAGATTTATCGCGTCATCGGCTGGCCCGCGGGCCACCCCATCCCCACGGAGTTCCCCGGCATCGGGAAGATCATCGATCGCTCGTACGTGACCGTCGTCGGCACCAGGCCGAACACCCTGGTCACGGTCAAGCCGAGCTGGCGCATCAAGGGCAACCCGCCCGTCGCCGCGACGCCCGCCGGCGGCGAGATCAAGGTCACGCTCAATCCGTTCGACGTATTGAACCTCGAGACCGACGACGGCACGTTCCAGGAAGATCCCGCGACGATGACCGATCTCTCGTCCACGATCGTCACGGCCACGTTGCCGGTCGCCGTCTTCTCCGGCGTGGAGACCACGGGCGCGCCGGGCTCGGTCGAGGTCCCGAAGCCGCCGGGGTGGGAGGATGGCAGCACGTGCTGCCTCGATCACCTCGAAGAGCAGATGTTCCCCGTGGAGTCCGTCGGCTCGCGGTACGTGATCACGCGCAGCCCCGTGCGCTCGACGTCGAGCTACCGCGAGCCCGACGTCATTCGATTCCTCGGCGTCGCCGAGGACGCGACCGTCACGACGAACCTGCCCCCGCCCTTCGATTCGTTCACGCTCCAGGCGGGCGAGGTGAAGACCACGTGGGCGCAGGACAATTTCGTGGTCGGCGCGACGAAGCCGGTCATGGTGGGCCAGATCCAGGTCTCGAACGGATACGTCGACGGCCCCGCGCTCGGCGATCCCTCGCTCACCGTCTTCCCGCCGATCGAGCAGTTCCGGACCGAATACGTCATTCCGACGCCGAACTCGTGGTCGCAGAACTGGGTGGTCATCGCGGCCGAGGTTGGCTCGGAGATCACGCTCGACGGCGCCACGACGAACTTCTGCCAGATCGAGCCCGCGGGTATGGTCGAGGGCAAGACGTACCATTCCCGGAAATGCCCGCTCGCGCCGGGCGTGCACCGGCTCTCGGGCGACAAGCCCTTCGGGATCATCGCGTACGGGTATGGAAGCGCCGGATCGTATGCGTTCGCGGGCGGCGCAGACGTGAAGCGCGTGTACGAGCCGCCGCCGCTCAAGTAACGGCGGCCGAGGGGCCTCGACGGCCCCTTCGCCCGCTCAATGCACCCGCATCCCAGGCTTCGCCCCGGAATCGGCCGACAGGACGAACACGCTCTGCCCGTCGCCCGCCGCGAGCACCATTCCTTCGCTCATCCCGAACTTCATCTGCCGCGGCGCGAGGTTCGCGCACACGATCACGAGCCGCCCGAGCAGATCCTTCGGGTCGTAATACGCCTTGATCCCGGCGAACACCTGCCGCGTCGTGTCGCCGCCGAGCGACACCGTGAGCTTGAGCAGCTTCTTCGCCCCGGGCACACCCTCGGCCGCGATGATCCGCGCCACGCGCATGTCGACCTTCGTGAAATCGTCGATCGTACACTCGGGCGCGAGCGGCTCCTTCGCGAGCGCGTCGCCCGCGTCGTCCCATTTCGCCGGCGCCGCCTCGGCCGCCTCCGGGGCCGCCTCGGCCTTCGGCGCCTCGCCCGGCTCACCCGCGCGGCTCGCTTCGATCATCTTGTTCACGGCATCCATCTCCATTCGCTTCATCAAATGCTTGTACGGCGCCACGGGCGTGCCCACGAGCGGCTTTTGCGCGAGGTCCAGCCGATCCATCACGCAATGCAGGAGCTCCCCCGACTCCGCCGCGAGCTTCGGCAAGACCGGCGCGAGGTACAGGACGATCTGCCGGTAGAGGTTCAGCGCCACCGTGCACGCGTTCTGCACCTCCTGCTCCTTGCCCGGCTGCTTCGCGAGCGCCCAGGGCGCCACGCGATCGACGTATTCGTTCGCCCGATCCGCGAGCGAGACGATGAGCCGCATCGCCCGCGCGAAATCGAAGGACGCGTACGCCTCGCCGATCTCCGCGCCCGCCTTCGCCGCCGCCTCGAAGAGCCCGCCGTCGTCCGGGTAACTCGCGGACAGACCCGTCTTCGCCACGAAGCGCGACGAGCGGCTCGCGAGGTTCACGATCTTGTTCACGAGCTCGGCGTTCACCTTCTGGACGAACTCGTCCAGGTTCAAGTCGAAGTCCTCCACGCGCGAGCCGAGCTTGCTCGCGAAATAATAACGGAGGTACGACGGATCGAGGTGCTCGAGGTACGTCCGCGCCATGACGAACGTGCCCTTGCTCTTCGACATCTTCTCGCCGTTCACCGTGAGGAAGCCGTGCACCTGCACCCGGCTCGGCAGCGAATAGCCCGCGCTCTTCAGCATCGAGGGCCAGAAGAGCGTGTGGAAATAAACGATGTCCTTGCCGATGACGTGCACGATCTCCGTCTCGTCGGAGCGCCACCACCGGTCGAACGACTCACCGTTCTTGTCGCACCACTCGCGCGTCGTGCCCACGTATCCGATCGGCGCGTCGAACCAGACGTACCAGTAATGCCCCGGCGCGTCGGGGATCTCGAAGCCGAAATAAGGCGCGGGGCGCGAGACGTCCCAGTCGCGCAAGGGCTCGGCGAGGAAGTGGCCGGCCAGGTAGTTCGAGATCTCCCTCGGCATCCGGCCCTCGGCGGCCGTCCATTCGGCGAGGAAGGCGTGGTCGGGCTCGATCGCGACGAACAGGTGCTCGGCGCTCCGGAGCTCGGGGCGCGCGCCGGTGTGCACGCTCCTCGGCTCGACGAGCTCGGTCGCGGTGTACGTCGAGCCGCACTTGTCGCAGCTATCGCCGTACTGGTCCGGCGCGCCGCAGCGCGGGCACGCGCCCTTCACGAAGCGGTCGGCGAGGAACGTGCCCGCCTGCGGATCGAAGAGCTGCGTCACCTCGCGCGTCGCGATGCGCCCGTTCTTCCGGAGCGAGGCCCAGATCTCGTGACACACCTCGCGCGTCGCGGCCGAGTTCGTGCTGCCGTAGTGGTCGAACTGGATCATGAGGTCCGCGAAGTCGCGCTGGTGCGCGGCGCTCATGTCCGCGATCACCGCCTCCTCGGAGCGACCTTCCTTGCGCGCGCGAATCATGATCGACGTGCCGTGCGTGTCGTCCGCGCAGATGTAGATGCAGCGGCGCCCGGTCATGCGCTGGTACCGGACGAAGATGTCCGTCATCGTGTACTCGAGCACGTGCCCGAGGTGGATGTGGCCGTTCGCGTAGGGAAGCGCGCTGGTGACGAGCAAAGGCTTCATGGCGGGCGCAATGTGCACCATCACGCGCGCACTTGCCAAGCCAGACCCGAACGTCAGAGGCGATCGTCCGTCCGCGTCACAGGTAGAGGCTCGTGCGCGCGGCCCTCCCCTCGTCGATGAGCTCTGCGATCCGCCGCTTCACCGCCTCCACCTTGGGGATCACCTCGGCGTCCTCCTCGTTGCCCGTGCCCTCGAACCACATCGGCTCGCCGAACCAGATCGAGCAGCGGGCCGGCAGCGGCAGGGGCAACAGCGTCGGCGTGATGGGGAAATACGGCACGCCGAGCGCGCGGGCGAGCGGCTTGATGTCGACGATCGACGGGCACGCCTCCTCGCCGCCGACGAACGCGAAGGGCGTGATCGGCGCGCGGGTCTTCATCGCGAGGCGCACGAAGCCCGTCCCGAAGTCGAGCAGCTTGTACCGGTCCCTCCAGAGCTTGCCGCTGCCCCGCGCGCCCTCCGGGAAGACCATGATGAGCTCGTCGTCCGCGAGCAGGCGCTCGCAGTTCTCGGGCAGCCCCGTGATCTGACCGGCCCGCGTCATCCACACGTTCACGAGCGGCACGCGCTGGAAGACCTTCTCGATCATCGCCTTGACCGCCCGCGGCGGACGCGCGTCGAGCATCATCGCGGTCGCCACCATCATGCCGTCGTAGGCGAGCTGCGACGAGTGGTTGCCGATGAGCAGGCCTCGGCCCTCGGGCACGCGCTCGATGCCGTGGACCTCGACCCGGAAATAGTGTCGGTAGAACCAGGCCGCGACGTAGAGCGTCCGCTTCGCCGCCGCCGTGGAGAAGCCCCATTTGTCGTACCCGAGCGCGTTCACCGTGGGCGACACCGCCTCCACGATCTCCGCGAGCTCCCGGGGTATCCGTCGATCCAGGGCCTCGAAGAGGCCCTCCAGCGCGCGCATCGTGCCTGTCACCTTTCGAGTCAAAGATAACCGAGTATCGTGAGATCCCGCCGCCTTCGCTTGAGATCCGCGAACCAGCGGCAGAGCGGGTAGAGCGCCGCGACCACGGCGAAGGTGTATCCGTAGACGAACGGCAAGCCGTGCTGCGCCTCCGCGGGCAAACCCAAGTGCTCCCACGAAAAGACCGCGTCGCCGTGGAGGGCGTAGTGCATGACGGCCGCGGAGGCGTGGATCAGGAAGAGGTGGAGGATGTAATAAAAGAGCGGCGCCCGGCCGAACGCGAGCAAGACGTCCTTGCCCGGCAGCGCGCGCCCCTCGAGCGCGCCGAGCACGAGCAGCGCAGGCCCGAGCGTCATGAGCAGGTACGAGAGCGACGGCGGGTACTTGCGGCAATTGAGGAACGAGAGGACCGTGCCGAGGGCGCTCTCCTGCGAGGACCAGGGCGCGGGATCGCCGTAGACGTTCACGAGCCGGACGATCACGAAGGCCAGCGTGATCGCCGCGCCGAGCTTGAAGAGCCGGCCCCGCCGCTCGGCCGGCGAGCCTTCGAGCAGCGCGCCGAGGCCATACCCCGCGGCCATCACGCCGATCCACGGCACGAGCGGATACGCGATGAACACGTAGCGCCCCGGCGCAGGCTGGAAGGGCCCCGGCTCGTGGAGGATCGACCAGAGGACCCCGAGCGCGCTCGATCGCTCGGGCGAGACGCCGTCGAGGAGGTTGTGCCCCACGATCATGCCGATGCCGATCGCGGCCACGGCCCGCACGGGCAAAAACACGAGGCCCGCGAGCGCGATCATGCTCCAGCCGATCGCCCAGATCACCTGGAGCGGCGTGAGGTGGTAGCCGAGATCGAAGGTCCAGCCGACGCGGATCACCGTGATTTCCAGGAGGACGAGCCACGCGCCGCGCGTGAGCAGGAAGCGGGAGAGCTCGCTCCGGCTCTTGCCCCGCGCGGCCTGCAGGAAGGCGCTCGTGCCCGCGAGCAGGACGAAGACGGGGGCGCAGAAGTGGGTGATCCACCGCGTGAAGAAGAGCGCGGCGCCCGTCTTCTCGACGTCGATCCGGAAGCCGACCTGCGGGCCCACGAAGTCCCGCACGTGATCGATCGCCATCAGGATCATCACGATGCCTCGCAGGGCGTCGACCGCGTCGAGGCGCACGCTCGCGGCGGGTTTTGCAGGGATCGCGGCCTCGGATGCGCCGCCAAGTTCGAGGGATCGGGACGTCACGGCGCGAGCTTACCAGGAGCGTTCGGCGTTGCGAACCGCTCGCGCGCGCCTCAGTCGAGGCGGAACCGATCCCCGGGGCGGCCGTTGTCGTCGCGACGATCGAACACGGCGAACGGGTTGAAGCGATTCGCGATGCGCTCGCTGTAGCGACCCGGGAGCCGCGCGCTCACGCCGTTCGTCGCGTCGCGCAGGACGACGTCGTCGTACGTCACGCGGACGAGCACCGGGACGCGGCCGCGCGGGCAGAAGTTGCCGACCTCGGGCGCGTCGAGGTCGATCGAGCCGATGAGCCGCCCGCTCGGGTTCGCGCGGAAGGCCTGACGCTCCGTGACGCGCTTTCGGACGATGCGCCGATCGCCCTGGCCTCCCGTGACGGTCCCGCTCCGGGTCGCGCAGCGGAACACGGCGCGGACCTCGGCGCTCAGGCGAATGTCGACGACCGCGCGCCGATCGAGGTTCTCCTGCCGGAACTCGACCTCGAAATCCCCGTCGCGTTCGATCTGAGGGTTCGCAGCCCGGAAGACGGGGTCACGACCTCGGCGCTGTGCCTCCGCGGGCGTCGCCGCGAGGAGCGGCGCGGCGGCGAGCGCGGCAAGCATGACGAATTGAATCGGTCGTCCCATGGCGTTTTCCTCCTTGCTCGCGCGGGTCTTCGCGCGGCGGGTTTTCGTTATGGACGAAGGCGAGCCCCCGCCCTCTTCGGTTGCCCCGTTCCCATGAGACCGCCCGGGATCGATCGGAAGCGCTCGACCGGCACGGAGGGCCTCTGACGCGGGCAATTTGTCCCGTCCTCGATAGAACTTCCAATGTTTGTGGGGGAGCGCGTGGCCGCCCCGCTCGACGAGGGCTCGCCCGGGCCAAAGAAACAGCGCGGTGGTCAGATGTGCTCCGCCGAGGGCGAGTGGATCTCGCCGTGGCCGGGGCGGAAGACCGCCGGACGAAAAAACGAATTGGGGAGGCCAACGATGAATCAGTTCACGAAGTTGTTCGCGCTGCTTGGTCTGTCCGCGTCGATGGCGTTTGGCGCCGGCTGCGCGGCCGAGGTCGAGGATCCCGAGTCCGAACTGGCCCTCGCGGACGAGGCGAACGACAGCGCGGAGCTCGCGGTGAGCGACGCGGAGGAGAACACGGCGGAGAGCGAGGACGCGCTCTCGACGGGCGGCCTGGGCGGCTGGGGCGGCGCCGGCTTCATCGGCGGGTACGGCGGCTGCGGCATCGGCCGCGGATTCGACTGCCTGGCCGGCGGGCGCCATTTCATCCGCGGGCCGTACTACGGGCCGTGCGGCGGCTACGGGCGCGGTTACTTCGGCTACGGCCACCCCTACTGGGCGGCGGCGCACGGCCGCATCGGCGGCTGCCTCTGATCGAGAGCCTCGAGCCCTCGAATCGAGACGAATGAACGAGGATCCGATCGGCGTCTTTCGCGCCGCTCGGATCCTCGTTTTTTTGTCGCCTCGTCGAGGCGGCGACCTATCGCCAGCCGTCGAGGGAGACCACCCGGCCGAGCGCGAGGACGCGTAATGCATTCGGGTGAGACTCGTACTGGTCCTGCTGGGCGTGGGCCTCGGCGAGCAGGCGCGCCTTCATCTTGAGCATGAGCGGCAGCTTCATCGCGAGGGCGAGCGGCAGATACACGGGGATGGGCGCATTTTCGCCCGCGGGGACGCAGAGGGCGCGGATCTGCTCGTCGCCGAACACGGTGCGCTTCTGGTATTTGCGTTGATCGAGGAGCACGCGCTCGATGTGGCTGTCGAGCTGGCTCACCGTGACGCTGCGCTTCGATTGGCGGAGCGCGTCGCGTAGCTCGCTCGTGACGACGTCCACGTTGCCGGGCGCCTGGAGGAGCGGGGTCTTCAGGACCTCGTTCGCCGCTTCGAGCGCGTCCTTGAGTTTCTTGTTGTCCTCGGTCACGAGCGGGGTCATCGCGGCGACGGCGGCCTTCAGGGACTCGACCTCGTCGAAGGGGAACCTGAGCTCGCCCGTGAGCAAGACGACGGGCGGCGTGAAGCGCCCCGTCTCGCTGATGGATTCGAGCATCGCCCGCTGAATGCCGCGTCCGTCCGTGGGCGCAGCCCGGGTGAGGACGCCGAAGGTGTCGTGCCGATCCCGGGAGGCATTCGGATCATCGGTGGGCAGGTCGTGCTTGGGATCGAGGGGCTCGAATTCGAGCTCGTCCACGATGTCCGGGTATGCCGCGCGAATGCGGGCGACGCCCTGGGGCTCGAACCAGAGGAGGTCCACGACCTCGGGGCCGAGCCTGCGTGAAGGGCGCGCCGGCGGCACGCGGGGGCGCGTGTCGTCCTGGGCCGAAGGTGATAACGTGACGGGCGCCGCGACGGGGGTATGCGTGGGCGCGCCGAGGACGTTCGCCGAAGCGCCGGCCGCCCAGGGGCTCGTCTCGCCGGCAGCCGGGGGAATCGCGGGCGCCGGGGGAACCACGGGCGCGGGGGGAATCGCGGGCGCCGGGGGAATCGCGGGCACGGGCGGCATCGCGGGCACGGGCGGCCTCGCGGGCACGGGCGGCATCGCGGGCACGGCAGCGGGCGCGGCAACGGCAGCGGGCGCGGCAGCAGGCGCGGCAGCGGGCGCGGCCGTCGCGCCGCGGGCCCTGCCGCGCGCGAGCCAGGCCGGCACGTTCCCGCCCTCGGCGCGCGCGAGCTCCTCGGTGGAGATGATCTCCGTCTCGACCGACTCTTCCTCGAAGATGTGTTGTTCGGCGGGACGAGCCGGCTTCGGCGGGGCGGCGGGCGCGGCCTTCGTGGGCGCAGCAGGCGCGGGCGCGGGCGCGGGCGCCTTTTGCGGCGCGAGTGCGCGGCTCAGGCTCATGACGTCCTCCCAGCCGAGCTTCTGGCGGGCCGCGCCCATCGCGACGAGCACGCGCCCGCGTTCGTCGCGGGAGACGAGCGGCATCTGCCCGCGCCATGTCACGGTGCAGATCGCGCGATCGGTGTCGATCCACAATGCGTCACCGACGAGGGAGATCTCCTGCGGCGCGCCGCGCGGGCGCTCGACGAACGCTTGTGGCCGCAGGCCCGGCAAGCGGGACGTGAGGCGTGGATGATCCGGGTGGAGGTGCTCGAGGACGATCTCGAGATCGGGCGTGATCTCGGGGAGGCGCTGATCGGCGGGCGCGGCGTTGAAGTACTCGATCTCGATGTCGTCGGGCAGCGGCCGCGTGTGCCACCCGTCGTGGGAAAAACTGCCGCGGTGGCGCCGGAGGCGGCTCTCGCGTTGGGGCCAGCCGGCGGCGATGGGCCCGAAACCCACGGGCGAGCCGTCATCCTTCAGCGTGTGCTGTCTACGCGCCGGATGCAGGTTCGGCAGGGGCCCGGGGGCGACGGGCAGGCCGACCGGGTTCATCGTCCCCGGCCCGCCCTGCGCGCGCTCGTAACGCAGCGGCATGTGCGTGAAGGCGGGGCCCTCGGTGATCTGCGCCTCGCCCGACCAGGACCTGTCGGCGTGGACCTCGACGGCCTTGTCGAGCGAGCCGATGACCAGACGCGCGAGCAGGGAGCGGCAAGGCTTGTGATGCGCGGCGAACGCGTGCCCGACGAGCGTGACGTCGGCGCCTTTGCGGAAGGGGACGAGGTCACTCGGGGAGTAGACGCTGCGGCGTGGATCGTCGTCCCAGTGGTTGTCCGCCTCGTTGATCGGCTCCTGCCCCGACGAGAGCCGCAGCTCCCCCGGGGCGAGCTCGAACGTGGCCTTGCAGACGACGGTGAGGACCCACTCGCGGCTCTGCCTTTGCCAGGGAAGAGAAGCTACGTAGAACGGGCCGAGCGCCACGATCTCCATCGGGCGGACAGTAGCAGAAGGGGGAGCGGGAACGGAAGCGGGTGCGTGAACGGGGCGATCGGCCGATCGTGGTCGGGCGCAGGGTGCGCGGCACATCTTCTCAATCCGCCACCTCGCCGACGAGGTAACTCTCGAGGAGCTGCCAGGCCTGCGGGGAATGGGATCGCCCGCGCTCCTTGGTCTCGAAGGCCGTCGTGCTCTCCTCGCCGCAATGCTCGGTGATCGTCCGCGGCGGCGCGGGGTGCGCGGCGATGTAATCGGACACGTCGTACACCTTGCCGCGGATCACGAGCCAGCAATCCTCGGGTCGGTCGTGGCGCGCGACCTCGGCGCGGCTCAGGACCCGCGCTCCTCGGGGCGCGGTAGGATGACGGGTTTTCTGCACGGCGAGGCCCACGAGCGTGCCCCACGCGAGCACGAAGGCGAGCACCGCAGCGAGGACGACGCGCCGCGTGTTCATCGCGCCATGCCCTCCTCGGCGTGAATACGCGACGCCGGCACGCCGTGCGCGCGCAGAGCTCGGCGGAGAGATTCCACCATGGCCGGCGGGCCGGCGAGCATGAGCTCCCTCCCTTCGAGCGAGCCCACGCGTGATTCGATGGCGGGCACCGTCGGCAGTCCGTCGGTATCCTCGTACATCGTGTGAATGTGCACTTTGGCGCGATCCCGGGTCAGCTCGCGGAGATCCTCCAGGTAAAGCGCCGCGGCTTCATTGCCGGCGCAGTACACGATGTCGATCGGCGGCCCGTCGGCGGCGAGGATCGACACGCGGCCCAGGAACGGCGTGATTCCAATCCCTCCGCCGATCCAGACCTGGGGTCGATGCTGCGCTTGCGCCGGAAACAGCCCGCCGAAGGGCCCCTGAACCACGGCCTCCGTGCCGACCGTGACCTCCTGGATGTGCCGCGTGCAGAAGCCCAACGATTTCACGGAGACATGGAGGCACGGATCGTCGGGACGACCGGTCAGGGTGTAAGGATGGGACTCGCCACACGCCTGATAATCGGGTGAATCGCGCATGGCGAGATACACGAACTGGCCGGCCTCGAAGCGGAGCTCCTTGTCGAGGGGCTCGAGCACGAGGTCCACGACCTTCGGTCCGCGGCGCCGCACGCGGGTGATCCGATAGCGGAGGCCTCGCCCGGGCGGATCCTCCACGAGGAGGCGATGCGCGAAGCCGAGGACCCCCAGCGCGACGAGCCCGAGCGCGAGCCCGGCAGCCAACGAGCCGCGATACGCCGCGACCAGGTGCCAGACCATGGCGCCGTACGCCAGCCCCATGGCCCGGTGCCATCGACGCCAGCGATGGAACGGCATGTGTTGCGCGACGGTCACGATAAAAAAGAAGAGGAACAGGAGAAGCGCGATCCAGCCCGAAAACACGGTCGCGGATGAAGGATCGGGCCAGAGGAGGCGGAGCGCCGCGGCGGGCTCGACCAGAAAGGCGCCGAGCGCGAGCGCGAGCGGGTGGACGAGGAGCAGCAAAAACCCCGCAACCCCGAGCGCGTGATGGGCCTGGTAGACGTGCCCGAGGCCTCGGAACGCCCGATCGAGCCAGGTCAGGCGCATCATGAGCAACATCGAGACCGCGAACAGACCGGCGGCGGCGAAACCCGAGAATCGAGAGAACCCGCGCCACGTGAAGACGTCCGCGCCCGCGGAGCACGCCCACGTGAGCGCGGGTATCACCGCGAGGGCGGCGGCGACGAGCACCAGGAGCCGGGGCGGGAGGTTCAGCACGAGCTCGTCCTGGCAAGCATCGGACCCGCTCGAATACGACGTGTTTGCGCGTGGAATGGGAGGCGAGCGACCCGGATCGGGGAAACGCGGCCCGTGGGCTGCATGAGCGACCCTGCGCGGCGCATCCCATTCGAGCGCCGCTCGCACAGGAGGTCACCGTGGTAGGCATTCGCCCGACCCCGCGCAGGGCCGTCGCGCCCGCTGCGCCCGCGGCGAGGGGGAGCAAGCTCCTCGGGTTCGTTTTGGTCGTCGGCCTCGGCCTTCCGGCATGCGCGGATGCCTCGTCCGCGCTGGCGCCGGCGACGTTCCAGGAAGGCGTGGGTCCGCTCGCCAAGGACCGCTGCGACGGGTGCCACGAGCGAATGCCGGGCGGAGCGATGAGCGCCTATCGCAACGCAAGAGCCCGCGTCACGCCCGGCGATCCCGACGCCAGCCCCTATTACACCGTCCCGATGGGCCAGGGCCACCCGGTCTCGTGGGGTGACTCCGCGGCGGCGGTGCGCGCGTGGATCGAGGCGGGCGCGCCGGAGTGAGCGAGCGGTATGGGCCTCATGGCCGGGGCGGTCCCTCGGATTTCCAGTACCGCTCGGGGCGCTCCAGGATCCCTCGCGTGATCTGGTAATGCTTCGTGTCCTGCAAAGTGACCACCGGCAACGCGGGATCGTCGAAGTCGAGGATGACGGCCCCCGGCAATGTGAGCAGGATGGGCGCGTGGGTGGCGATGATGAACTGCGCGCCGCCGCGCTCGACGCGATCCCGGAGCAGATAAAGGAGCGTGAGCTGTCGCTGCGGAGACAGCGCCGCTTCGGGCTCGTCGATGAGGAAGAGCCCTTCGTGGACGCGATGCTGGAAGACGTCGAGGAACGCCTCGCCATGCGAGCGGCGGTGTAATGTCTTGCCGCCGTAACGCATGTAGGGATCGCCGTTGAAATCCGGATCGCGCTCGCGTTCTTCGAGGAGCGTGGCGAAGTTCACCAGCGTCTCGGCGCGGAAAAAGAAGCCGTCGCGGGGACGATGCCGAAAACGCGGGCGGAGCGCGCGGGCGAGCTCGGAGCCGGCCTCGTGCGCGGCGTACAAGGTGTCGGTGCCCCCTCCGCCGGCCACGTGGAAACCACAAAGGTCCGCGATGGCCTCGAGCAGCGTGGACTTCCCGGAGCCATTCTCCCCGACGAAGAAGGTGACCGGCCGATCGAGCCCGAGGTCGAGGCCACGGACGAAGGGCAGGTTGAACGGGAAGCGCGCCTCGGCGGGGATACGCTCGGCGAGGGAGTAGAGCCCCTGGAGGTACATCTGGCCCGCGAAGGGCGGCTTCGTGGCTCTCTTCGAGGTCATGGGTGGTGCTCGATCATGCGATGTTGTCGGGTTTGAGATCCGGATGTTCTTGGTAGAGAGGGCTGAGGACGTCCGTGTAGAGATACCCGAGCGCTCTCCCGAATCCCATGATGTATTCTTTTCGTTCGGGCTCCGAGAGGCTCGCGCGTACGATGGCGATGGCGTCGTAGATCCTGAAATACGTCTCGAGTGTGATCGTGTTCAGCTTTTCGGCGGTGTCTCGGTCCATTGTCTCTTCTCGCGCAGGTGCCATCACTTCTCTTCGACGTGTGCAGCCAGCACACACGCCATTGCCTCGCAAATGTGAACGAGCACTTCATGGATCCTGCCACGATACGCCGCAGCTTCCACCGCGTCGCTGTTCTCGCGCACGAAGCCTGCCATCGCCTCGATCCGCTCGTGGAGTTGGTTCAGCGACGCGATCAACTCGTCCTGGGTCTCCTTCGTGAGCCTCAGCCTCGGCCGCTCGACGACCTGCATGGGCTTGAAATCCGGCGGCGCGAGCTCGAGATGCTCGCTTTGAATCGGCGCAATGACCTCGGTGAAGAGGTAGCCCATGATCCTCCCGCCATGCCCACGATAGATCTTGAACGTCTCCTCGTCGCACCGTTCCATGACTCGCCTCATCGACTCGTTCGTCTCGCGCGAGCAATCCATCGATATCGCGAGCAGCTCCTCGGCGGTCTTCTTGTCCATTGGTTGCTCCCTGTATCTACCGACGATCCATGTTGTGTCACTTGAGAAGCTTGAAACAGCCCTCTGCCTCCAGGCATTTTCGCAAGCAATCATGGTATGGCATGCCGTCCAGCGAGCCAGACGGCATGAATTCGTCGGTGCATTCATCGATGCATCGTGCCTTCACCTTCCTGCACCGCTCCCTCTCGGCCTCCTCATCGGTATCGTCCCTCGACGCCACGACCGCGACCACCACGAGCACCACGACCGCGATCACGATCATGGTCCCGGACGACCCAACGACCACCGGAATCAACCGGTACACCTGGGGCAACAGCGACGTGTTCGCCAGCACGCCTCGTGCAGGCAAGAGGCCTCCGCGCGAGGTCAGCTCGTCCGGGTCCGGTGAGAACCCCGCGTCCGGCATCGTCCGCAGCGCGTCGATCATGCACCGTTCGAGGCTGGTATCGTCGAGCCGCGCGCCCTTGGGCTTCACCTCCGTGACGCGATCGCCCCGCAGCTCGACCGCGAACTCGATTTCGTACGCCCGACGCTGGAGCCGCCCCGCTCGCTCCTCCGCGCACGCCTGAAGCGCGCGCACCGTGCTCGCAGGGAGCGCCCCATTCGCCCGGCGCTCGGGCAGCGCGGCGCGCTCGTCCGTCGCCCCGCATCCCATCGGCGCCATGCATACGGCCAAACCCGTACCGAGCAGCGCCGCCCCTGCAAGCTGCCGCCGCCCCCTCCTGCCTGCCTTGCCCATGAGCGCACCCCCTCGCTTGACGAGTGATGGTAGCTGGCGGTCGGGATGCCTTGGAAGAGGAGGCACGATCCCTGAAGCCTCGTCCACGATCCTCGGAGCCTCATCCACGACCCTCGGAGCCTGTCACCCGATCCTCGGAGCTTCGTCCACGATCCTCGAAGCCACGTCCACGATCCTCGGAGCCTCGTCCACGATCCTTGGAGCCTCGCCCACGATCCTCGGAGCCACGTCCACGACCCTCGGAGCCTCTCGCACGCCCCTCGGAGCCACGTCCACGACCCTTGGAGCCTCTCGCACGACCCTTGGAGCCTCTCGCACGACCCTTGGAGGCTCTCGCACGACCCTCGGAGCCTCGTCCAAGACCCTTGGAGCCTCGTCCAAGACCCTTGGAGCCTCGTCCGACGCGATCGTGCTTGCAAACGACCAAGACATCATGGCAAGCTCGTCCTCCGTTTCCAGCAATACCGAAAGGAGGCAGGATGGCAGGAGATCCCAAGTTCCCGGACGTCGGTGAACAACATATCGACGCCAGTGATCTGACGCTCCCCGATATCACGGCCGAGCGCGTGCAGGGCCTCACCAAGGTCCATGATGGCTACGAAGACGTCGCCCGCTTGCTCATCAATGCCAAACCCGATGTTCTCGATCGCGCGGGGATCAATCCGAAGGATATCGAGCGTCTCTCCGAGGAGTTCGCGAAGGAGCAGCGGCTCACGAAATTGCATGCCGCGTCCGTGAAGCTCACCGAGCTGCTCTTCGAGGGGCGCCAGGAGACGCGCCACGTCATCGGCACCCTCGTCGCCGAGGCCGCCGCGCAGACCCGCCGCCGCGCCGAGCGCACGAACAACCCCGCCGAGGTGATCGGGCCCCTGGAATCGCTCCTGGAATACCAATACGGCGCCGCGCAAAAAGGCGCCGCCACGCGGCAAAAGGCCAAAGAGGCGAAGGGCCCCAAAAAAGACTGAGCCCGCACGAGCCTGGATGGCGGCTTGACGCCTCGACGGCGCCCTCGTAGTGTGCGCCGTGACCATCCTTCCTTCCCGCCGCATACGCCGACGACGTGAAGCCATGCGAAACATGGCGCTCGTCGTCGTGACCTCGCTCCTACCCTTCAATGGCGCGTGTGTGATCGTCCTGGGTGACGGGACCGGGCCTTCGGGCGCGGGCGGCGCGGACGGCAAGACGTCCGCGTTGCCCGATCCCGAGGAATGGCGCGTCCCGCCGCCGGAGTTCACGCCCGAGCAACAAAGGCGCAAGGACGAGGTGGACGCGTACATCGCGAAGGTGGTCTACAAGGACAAGCCCATCACGAAGACGGTGCAGGGGTATTCGGGGGATATCCTGGACTATGTCCAGATGCCTCCGCTCGGCGTGACGGTGCCGGAGATCCCGGCGCTGCTCTCCAGCACGGCGCTGCCCGAGGGCGTCACGCATGCGCTCACCGAGGTGGAGCAATATCCGGAGCTGTGGGGGCCGACGGACGCGACGTTGTTCAACCGGCCGGATTTCTCGCGATACATCCTGGAGGACACGGGGGCGACGTCGATCCAGGACTGGATCACGAACCATCAGGTGCATGGGTTGCCGGATGCGGCGTATCGGCTGTACGCGGGGCTCAACGTGGTGGCGCCGAACCGGGGTGCTTCGGCGCGGATCAACCAGTTCAAGCCCGAGGTGGCGGATCGGACCTTCAGCTTGATCGAGCTCGCCGTGCGCTGCCCGGCGGTCGGCGACGCCACGGAGTTCATCGGGCTCCTGCTCACGGTCGATCGCGTCAACAGCGGCGCGGACTGGGTCACGAACAAGCAGGAGTTGCGGCTACGAGTCGAGTACTATCAAAATGTCAACGGAAATGTCACGCACAGCTACGATTTCCAGGCAGCGCACTTCACGGAGATGCCCCCGGAGGCGGTGAACGGGTGGCCGTGGACGACGCTTGGCGAGGTCGTGACGCCGTCGGTGCCTGGCGGGGCGCAGACGGAGGCGTGGCTCGCCTGGGTCATGGACCCCCAGGGGAGCTGGTGGGCCTTCTACAATGGCCGCCCCCTGGGACACTATTCGCACGAACTTTTGCCGACTCTGAAACAGGGGGCGTGCGGGGTGCACTATTACGGTGAGGTTTTTGATCCGAAGCCAGAAGACGGCTGGGCGCCAACCGAGATGGGCAGCGGGCAGTTCGCCACGGCGCCGGCGGGCCACGTGGCCTGGGTGCGAGAACCCAAGTACCTGGACATGAACTGGCTGGTGACGGATCCGCAGGACGATGCGTTCGAGCGCTGGTCGAAGCCATACGAGCCTTCGTGCTACACGCGGTCGTCGATGGTGGATTTGGGATGGCCATGGCAATACTTTCTGCTCGGCGGCCCGGGCGGCAAGGATCCTTTATGCAAGAAACCGTGAGGCAAACGATGAGCCGAAGTTGTGGGCTGTACGCTCTCGTCACGCTGGTCGCGTGTTCGTCGGGTACGCCGCCGCTGGGAGGAGGCGGTGTCGAGGCTCCTCCTCTACAGGCGAGCGCGGGCTCGGTGGATGGGGGCGCGGTTGCATCGACGGACGGGGGAGCCGATGCGTCTGCGGGCAGTGACAAGAATGTTTGCAATGTAGCAGACTGCCAACGTTACCCCGACGAGCGACCGTTCTCGCGACGCGCCGAGGAGGACTTTGGTCTCACCCTCACGCCGCGAGAGAAGGAGATCATGGACACCTGTCCCATGCGTTTATGGTCGAAGGACGTGCCGGACCGAGCGTGCACGAAGGACGAGGAGTGTGGCGAGGGGTTCTGCAATCGAGGGCATTGTGAGCCCATCTTTACCTGCGGCCACAACATGGGAAACCAATGTTCGGAGAGCCGTTACTGCCGCGGCGTCTGCTTCGAGGGGCGCTGTCGATCGTGCATCTCCGACGAGGAATGCGAGAAGAAACGGCAGGAGATACACCCGGGCTCGCAATCCACGTACCCCGTAACATGCGGCCCTGCGCGCGCCCCTGATAATTATCCGGGACGGCATTGTTTCGGGACTTGATCCCACGATCCGCCGCCGCGACAAGGGCCGCAGGCTCCGCTGTGCAAGAAATCATGAGGCAAAGGATGCTCCGATGCCCCTACGGAATCACACCGCTGACCCCGATGCCGCCCCCGTCGTTCGAGACCTGGGGCTGAATGATGACATTGGGCGGGGTCGGACGGCTGGCGATGCCGATGATGAGGCCCGTCACGGAGAGGGCTCCAACGATACCACCCGCATAAGCGAGCCCCTTCCCTGTTGTCACGGTCCCGTCGTCCGGTGCATTCACGTTCATGATCAGGCCCGTGATGAGCCCCCCGAGACCCAGCCCTATCCCCACCCCGCTCGCAATCATGAGGTTCCTCGGCCACGTCGGCTCCGACCTCTCCCCCAGGTTGGCATTGATGTTGAGACTCACGGGCCGGCCGAACGCGACGTGATGACTCTCGTAGCGTAGCTGCATCGCGATCGAGAGCGGCTGTCGCTCCCCCGGGCCGATCTTCACGAACGTCTGGTTCAACCAGTAGCCGCCCTTCATGGCCTTGATCGCGTGGTTGCCGGGCTCGACGAACACCTCGTCGACGA